>CALVFL010000034.1 GCA_944326825.1 uncultured Erysipelotrichaceae bacterium | reverse complement strand
GCTTAACGGATAAAAGCTACCCTGGGGATAACAGGCTGATCTCGCCCAAGAGTTCACATCGACGGCGAGGTTTGGCACCTCGATGTCGGCTCATCGCATCCTGGAGCTGAATTCGGTTCCAAGGGTTGGGCTGTCCGCCCATTAAAGCGGTACGCGAGCTGGGTTCAGAACGTCGTGAGACAGTTCGGTCCCTATCTGTTGTGGGCGTTGGAAATTTGAAGGGCGCTGTCCTTAGTACGAGAGGACCGGGATGGACGTACCTATGGTGCACCAGTTGTATCGCCAGATGCACAGCTGGGTAGCTAAGTACGGATAGGATAAACGCTGAAGGCATCTAAGCGTGAAACCTGCCCTAAGATGAGATTTCCCATTCACTTGATGAAGTAAGACCCCTTATAGACTATGAGGTTGATAGGTCAGAGATGTAAGTGTAGCGATACATTAAGTTGACTGATACTAATAGGTCGAGGATTTTATCTAAGATATATTTAAAAACACATATATAGAAAACATAAGATATCTTAAAGATGTGCTATTCGGTTTTGAGAGAATTAATCTCTCTTATGATCCGGTGACTATAGAGAAGTGGTCACACCCGGTCCCATCTCGAACCCGGAAGTTAAGCACTTCATCGGCAAGCATAGCAGAAATGTGAATCAAGCACGCCGCCGGATCAGACAAGCTGTCCTGAGGGATGGCTTTTTTAATATTTATTTTTATGCCTAAACCCTTTATTATAAGGGTTATTTTAATGTCGTTAAAAATTATATAAAATTAGTTGAACATTCAACCATTATTAGTGTTATAATGGGTGAGCGAGGTAGAAAATGAGTCAGTCACGTAATTTATCTTTAGATTCTTCGATCATTTACCGATCGTCACAGAAATATTTTGACCGTCTACTGGCCAAGTATGATCTAGGCTATGGCAATATACTTATCTTGACTCTGATCAATGAAAGAGAAGGGATCTCGATGAATGATCTGGCCAATCTTGGCAACTTTGACAAAGGTACGATCACCAAATCGATCCAGCATCTTATCGATAAGGGTTATGTCAAGGCGATAGTTTCTTTGAGCGACAAAAGACAAAAAGAGTTATATCTGACTGATGAAGCCAGCAATCTCATGCCTGAGATCTATATCGTCAGACAGCGCTGGTGGGAGTATCTCTTAAAAGATCTAAACGATGAAGAGCTTGCAGTGCTTCAAAAAGGACTGCCTAAGATCATTAAGAATGCTAAAGATCTGACTTTGGATGAAAAACCTCATGATCTGCATTTCTTCGGTATTCAAAAGCTCTCGCTTCTTGACTATCCTACCAAGATGGCGACGACGCTGTTTACCGGCGGCTGCAATTTTAAATGTCCATTTTGTCATAACCGTGATCTGGTCTTCCTTGATGAAAATGAAAACGAGATACCGCTTGATGACATCTTTAGTTTTTTAAACGAAAGAAAGAATATTCTTGATGGTGTTTGTATCAGCGGTGGGGAACCGCTACTGCAGAAGGGTCTGAAAGACTTCATCATCCAAGTAAAGAAACTGGGACTCTCGATCAAGGTCGATACCAATGGCTCGCAATATGAAAAACTAAAAGAGCTGATCGATGAAGGTCTGATCGATTATGTAGCGATGGACATTAAAAACAGCAAGGATAAATATGCGATGACGATCGACGTCAACGGCTTTGATCTCAGTGCTGTTGAAAAGAGTGTAGAACTGCTTAAAGAAAGTAAGGTCGATTATGAATTTAGAACGACGATCGTTAAAGAGTTTCACACTTTAGATGATATGCAAAAGATCGGCGAGTGGCTGAAGGGCGCCAAGCGTTATTTCTTGCAATCCTATGTTGATAGTGAGAATGTGATCAAAAAGGGTCTGCACGCTCATGATAAAGCGACTCTTGAACAATTTAGAGAATCATTGACCAACTACATCGAACATGTTGAGTTAAGAGGAATAGAATAGGGAGGAAAAGTATGTACAAAGTAGTTAAACGTGATGGCAAGATCGTAGAATTTGACATCAAGAAAATATCTGATGCCATTTCCAAAGCTTTTAAAGCTTGTGAGAAGAATACCCATCCAAGTGTGATCGACATGCTGGCCCTAAATGTTACTTCTGATTTTGAAAACAAGATCAAAAACGATCTCATTCAGGTTGAGGACATTCAGGACAGCGTTGAAGATATTTTATCCAAAGCCGGTTATGCCGATGTAGCCAAAGCCTACATCTTATACCGCAAACAAAGAGAAAAGATCAGAAATGTAAAATCAACGATGCTTAACTATAAGGATCTCGTTGATTCGTATGTCAATGTTTCCGACTGGCGAGTCAAAGAGAATTCGACCGTTACTTATTCTGTCGGCGGCTTGATCTTGAGCAACTCTGGGGCTATCACTGCCAACTACTGGTTATCAGAGATCTATGATGAAGAGATCGCCAAGGCTCATCGTGACGGCGATATCCATCTGCACGATCTTTCCATGTTGACAGGATATTGTGCCGGCTGGTCTTTAAAACAGCTTATTTTAGAGGGCTTAGGCGGCGTTGACGGCAAGATCACCTCTAAACCGGCTAAACATTTAAGTTCATTATGCAACCAGATGGTCAATTTCTTGGGCATCATGCAAAATGAGTGGGCTGGCGCACAGGCTTTCTCGTCATTTGACACTTATCTAGCTCCGTTTGTCAAAGTTGATAATCTGGATTTCAATACCGTTAAACATTGTATCGAGTCTTTCGTCTATGGTGTAAATACGCCATCCCGCTGGGGTACGCAGGCACCATTCTCCAATATCACGCTTGACTGGACTGTACCTGAAGATCTGGCCGAGCAGTATTGCATTGTCGGCGGCAAACCGATGGATTTCAAATACAAGGACTGTAAAAAAGAGATGGACATGGTCAATCGTGCCTTCATTGAAGTCATGTTAGATGGGGATGCGAACGGCCGTGGTTTCCAATATCCAATCCCGACTTATTCGATCACCAAGGATTTTGACTGGTCCGAATCTGAAAACAACAAATTATTATTTGATCTGACTGCTAAATACGGCACTCCGTATTTCTCTAACTACGTCAATTCTGATATGAAGCCAAGCGACATTCGTTCGATGTGCTGCCGTTTGCGTCTTGATCTAAGAGAACTTAGAAAGAAATCAGGCGGTTATTTCGGCAGCGGCGAATCAACAGGTTCGATCGGTGTTGTTACTGTCAACTTGCCTCGTATCGCTTATTTGGCTAAAGACAAAGAGGACTTCTATAAACGCTTAGATCATATCATGGACATCAGTGCGAGATCTTTGCACGTAAAGCGTGAAGTCGTTACTAAGCTTTTAGATAACGGTCTATATCCATATACCAAACGTTATCTTGGCACCTTCAACAATCACTTCTCAACGATCGGCTTAGTCGGCATGAACGAAGCCTGTTTGAATGCCGACTGGTTAAAAGATGATCTGACTCATGAAGATGCCCAAGCCTTTGCCAAGGAAGTCTTGAATCACATGCGTGAACGTTTAGTCATCTATCAGGAAGAATATCATGATCTCTATAACCTGGAAGCTACTCCGGCTGAATCGACAGCTTACCGTTTAGCTAAACACGATAAGGCCAAATATCCTGACATCATCACAGCTTCCGAAAATGATGATACGCCTTACTACACCAATTCATCACATTTGCCGGTCGGTTATACTGATGATGTGTTTAAAGCTCTTGACGTTCAGGATGAACTTCAGACTCTTTATACTTCGGGCACGGTCTTCCATACTTTCCTTGGCGAGAAACTGCCTGACTGGAAAGCAGCTGCTACTTTAGTCAGAAAGATCGCCGACAACTACCGTTTGCCATACTACACCATTTCACCTACTTATTCGATCTGTAAAGATCACGGCTATATCAATGGTGAAGTTTATGAATGTCCGATCTGTCATAAAAAGACGGAAGTCTGGTCAAGGATCACCGGTTATTACCGTCCGGTCCAAAACTGGAATGATGGCAAGGCTAAAGAATTTGAAGACCGCAAGGAATACGACATGGGTCATTCAGTCTTAAAAGCCAAAGAAGCCTTTTTGAAAAAAGACGAAGAAAACAAAGAAGAACTCGTTTCTGATCTTCAGTTGACTTTTGAAGACAATGATAAGGTAATGTTGTTTACGACGACGACTTGTCCGAACTGTTCACTGGCTGAAAAGATCTTAAAAGAAAAAGGCATCAGCTTTGAAAAAGTATTGTCCAACGATCATTTAGATCTGGTAGATAAGTATGATGTCATGGCTGCTCCGACATTAGTCATTGACAAGGGTGAAAATGTCATCAAGGCCAGCGGCATCAATGAAGTAGAAAACCTGCTCAATCATTAAACGATATAAAAAGGATATGAATTGCTCATATCCTTTTTAAGTATGCGGTATGGTTAATTATGACCGTGCCCTTTTAATTGTTGGAAGCGATGCTTTCTAAGAAACTGCGAATCTCTTCTTTTAATTCCGGATGATTGACATTGCCCGTATATTTTAAGATCAGGTCTTCAAAATCGATCTCGTAATCATCTTTCAAATGCTGATTGATGATATTCTGTTCGTAATCTTTGCGGCTTACTTTCGGGTAGTAACAATACATCCGATCGATCTTTTTGTAAGTTAAGACCCCTTTAGCGCACAAACGGGAAATGAAAGTGGAAATGGTCGGCAAGCCCCATGGCTCGTGATTGTCAAGTTGTGAGATCATCAAAGCTATATCATGCCGGTTTCGGGGAGTCGGATCCTTCCAAAGCTCATCCATAATAATGTATTCTGACCGTGAGATCTTTTTCATTAGTTTAAATCCTCCTCTTCATACGAATATTTTATGCTTATAAAACTATTTTTACAATGAAATATAACTGAAATATGAAAATTTTTTATTATTTTATCTATTGACATAATTATAGTTATTGTTAAGTATAGCGATAAATGTAGTAATCCAAAGAGAATGGTTTATTTAAAAAATCTTAAATGTTATTATAATACTGAGGTGAAATTTTTTGAATATTTTATTTTTTTTGATACCTAAAAATCGTTTGGACTTTTTATATGATTCATATAGTGTAAGACAGGGTCTAGAGAAGATCAGAGTGACTGGATATACGGCTATTCCGGTCGTTTCTAAAAAAGACGGCACCTATTTAGGAACAGCGTCGGAAGGTGATTTCCTATGGGAGATCATCGATCACAATTATTTCAATATTAAAGATTTAGAAGATATTGATCTTATGAATATCGTTGATACGACAAAATATCCGCCAGTGAGGATCGACGCTCAGATCGACGATCTGGTCCATTTGATCCTGGCTCAGAATTTTGTGCCGGTCGTTGATGACCGCAACATCTTTATGGGCATCATCACCAGAAGAAGCGTCATCGATTATTTCTATAATGAATGCCAAAAATTAGATGCAAAGGAGAAAGTTTGATATGTTTAAGATCGAAAAGGAATACGATGCAGTCATCATCGGCGGCGGGATCGGCGGACTGATGTGTGCTTACCGTTTATATCAAAATGATCCGTCTTTAAAGATACTTCTTTTGGAGAAGGGTAGGGATATTAAAGAGCGCAAGTGTCCGATCGTCATGGGTAAAAGCAGAAGCTGTGTTAAATGTGACCCCTGTGCGATCATGGAAGGTCTGGCTGGCGCTGGAGCCTTCAGTGATGGCAAATACATCATCTCTTTAGAATACGGCGGCTGGCTGCCTGATCTTTTAGAACATGATCTCGTCTTAAAATATATCAAAGAAGCCGATGATATCTTAGTTGGTTTTGGAGCCTGCAAAGACGTCTATGAACCGGATGATGAATTAAAGACGATGTGTTTACGCCATGATCTGCACATGCAGCAGGCCAGAGTAAAACATTTAGGGACAGATGCCAACTTTAAGACGATGGTCAATCTGATTGAAGATCTTAAAGACAAGATTCAGATCGAAACATTATGCAATGTCATTGATGTAGATAAACAAAGCCATAAGATCACTTTCATTCATGATCAAAAGACTTATGAAACATCAGGAAGAAAGATTGCCTTTGCCTTAGGCAGAGCCGGTTCACGCAGTTTTAAGGAGTGGTGTGAGAAAAACGGCGTCCCTTTAAAAAACAATCAGGTCGATATCGGGGTAAGAGTCGAATTGCCTTGGCAAGTCTGGGCTCATTTTTCCAAAAAAATCTATGAACCGAAGATCAAATACTTTACCAAACAGTATCATGATCAGGTCAGGATGTTCTGTTTTAATGAGAGGGGCTATGTCGTTACCGAGAATACCCATGGTGTTTTAACCGTCAACGGCCACGCTTATAAAGAAGAAGAACGCAAATCGCAAAATTCCAACTTTGCCTTGCTTTCGACAACCAATTTTACCGAACCATTTGATGAACCGATCGAATATGCCCGCAGTGTAGCTCACATGGCCAATCAGATCAGCGGCGGCAGTGTTATCGTTCAAAGATTAGGCGATCTTAAAGCGGGCAAAAGAACGGATACTAAAAGACTGGCGGCTTCGAGTACCCGGCCGACTTTAAATGCTGTACCTGGCGACTTATCGCTTTGTATGCCCAAAAGACAGCTCGACAATATCATTGAAACCTTGGATGCCTTAGATAAAGTGGCTCCTGGCACAGCCAATTACGATACGCTTTTATATGGTGTAGAGTGTAAATACTACAGTTCAAGACCATCTTGCCATGATTTTATGATCGAAGGTACTGATGAGATCTACGCTTTAGGGGATGGAGCCGGTTTTACAAGATCGCTCTCGCAGGCGGCTGCCAACGGACTGATCGTAGCTGATATAATGAATAAGCGATGAAATACAAAGTTATGATCATCGAGGATGATGAAGTCATCGCCTCGACTTTAAAAAGACAGCTTGGCAACTGGGATCTTGAAGGGATCATCGCTGACGATTTTAAAAATATTATCGAAGAATTTATCGCTTGCGATCCTGCTTTGGTGCTTATCGATATTTCTTTGCCTTACTATAACGGCTACAAGTGGTGCGAAGACATCCGCAAGATCTCAAAAGTGCCGATCATCTTCATCTCTTCGATGAGTGATAATCTCAACATCGTCATGGCTATGAATATGGGAGCAGATGACTTTGTGGTAAAACCGTTTAATGTTGATGTCCTGATCGCTAAGATCTTAGCCTTGCTTAGAAGATCGTATGACTATAAAGTAAACAGCGATCTGAAGGAATACAAAGGTCTGATCTTAGATGTCGGCGCTTCGCTTTTATACTACAATGATCAAAAGGTCGAACTTACTAAGAATGAACTCAAGATCATGATCGTCTTATTTGATAATCACGGGCGCATCGTTTCAAGAGAACAGCTGATGCAAAAGCTGTGGGAGAGCGATTACTATGTCGATGACAACACCTTGAGCGTCAATATGACAAGGATCCGCAAAAAACTCGAAAGCATCAAAGCTTATGATGTCATCAAGACCAAGAAAGGACAAGGCTATATCATAGACTGATGAAATATTTTAAAGATTATCTCAAAGACCGTTTATTATATCTGCTGCTCATCTTTACGGTCGTTTTATTCATAAACGGTATTTTACTTTTGTATCTTAGAGTCTTTGAGATCGTAGCCTATATCGATATTTCTCTTTTGATCATTATTTTAGCTTTTCTAAGCTATGACCTTTATAAGTATCTTTATAAAAGAAGAGAACTGGCTGTCTATTATGACAATATCCCCTATGGTCAGATGACGCATTTTAAAGAAAGATATGACAAAGAATATCAAAAGATCATTGATCGACTTGAGAAGATCTTAAAAGATAAGGACGCTCTTTTTGAAAGAAAAGAGAAAGATATGATCGATTATTATACTCTTTGGGTCCATCAGATCAAGACTCCGATCGCTGCCATGGCACTTTTGGCTGATGAGAGAGGCGATATCGAACTTAAAAGCGAGCTGATCAAGATCGAACAGTATGTCAATATGGTCTTAGGTTATTTAAGGATCAATTCCGAGAGTACTGATTTCGTCTTTGAAAAGATCGACTTAGATAAAGTGATCAAAGAAGTCATCAAAGAATATGCTGTGATTTTCATAAGCAAAAAGTTAGCTGTCGATTATCAAAAGATCGATCATATTTTTGTGAGTGATGAAAAATGGTTCGCTTTCGTCTTGTCGCAGGTCGTATCCAACGCTTTGAAATATACTAAAACCGGCGGCATTAAAATCTATAAAAAAGATCATTATCTTGTGGTAGAAGACAGCGGCATCGGCATCATGAAAGAAGATCTGCCCCGGGTATTTGAAAAAGGCTTCAGCGGTCATCAGGGCCGGAAAGATAAAAGAGCTTCCGGCATCGGTCTATATCTAGCCAAGAAGATCTTAAAAGAGCTTGGCAGTGATATCTTTATTGAGTCGGAATATGGAAAAATGACTAAAGTTTATATCGATATCAGCGATAAAAAGACGATTATTGAGTAACCTTACAAAAGTGTAAGGTTACTTTTGAAATTGTAATCCTAATCGATGGTTAGACAAAGAGGGTTTTGTTAGGATGTTAGTGTAAGGAGAAAAAAGTATGAAGATATTAGAAGTTAATGATTTGAAAAAAGTATATACCAGCCGTTTTTCTCAAAACACTACCAGTGCTTTAAACGGCATCAACTTTACCATTGAAGAGGGTGAGTTCGTAGCGATCATGGGTGAAAGCGGCAGCGGCAAGACGACGCTTTTAAACATTCTTTCCGGCATTGATACGGCTACATCGGGCAAAGTCTTACTAGATTCACATGACATCAGCAAGATCAAAGAAAAAGAGCTGACGGAATTCAGAAGAGATCATTTAGGATTTGTCTTTCAGGAATTCAATCTGCTCGATACCTTTTCTAACCGTGACAATATCCTTTTGCCTTTGGTGCTAAGCCAAAAGAGTATCGAAGAGATGGAGAAAAGACTTAAAAAAGTAGCTGCTGAACTTGGCATCACTTCCTTGCTTCACAAGTACCCCTTTGAGATCTCGGGCGGACAAAGACAAAGGGTAGCCGTAGCCAGAGCTTTGATAAATCATCCAAGGATCATTTTAGCCGATGAGCCGACAGGCGCTCTTGATTCAAAGTCAAGCGATGAACTTTTGAATGTCTTTGATCTCATCAACAAGAACAATCAAACGATCCTGATGGTCACTCACTCTACCAAGGCTGCTTCCTATGCTTCAAGAGTATTGTTTATCAAAGACGGCAAGATCTTTCATCAGATCTATAAAGCGGATGATTCCAATGAAAAGATGTTTGCCAAGATCTCGGATACTTTGACGATGCTTACCAAAGGAGCTGACTAGTATGAAAACATCTTTTTGTGTGAAGTTTGCCTTTGATAATCTGCGCAAGAACCATCAGATCTATTTTCCTTTCATCTTATCTAATGCCGGAATCATCGGCATGATGTATATCGTGGCTTCTTTATCAGCCAACGAAAGCCTTTTAAATTCTTATCATGGCAATTATATCCTGCCGTTTTTAGAAATCGGCCGTTATGTGATCGTCTTGTTTTCGGTGATATTTCTCTTTTACACCAACAGTTTTGCGATCAAAAGAAGACGCAGTGAACTAGGTCTTTACAATGTTTTGGGCCTTGAGAAAAAACATATCATCAAGATCGTCTTTTATGAAAATCTGATCTGTTTTCTTACATCTTTATTTATCGGTCTAGTCCTGGGTTTCATTTTTGAAAAGATCGCCTTTTTGACTCTGACCAATCTTGTCGGCGATGATCTGCCGTTTGGCGAATTGTTCTCTTTTGATGCCGTTACTTTTACCTTTATAGTCTTCCTTTTTATTTATACCTTGCTTTTTATCTATAGTGCTTTAGCGATCCACAAAAGCAAGCCTTTAGAACTGCTTAAAGAAAAAAGCGTTGGCGAAAAGGAACCGAAAGCTAAATGGCTCGCTGCTGTTTTAGGCTTAGTTACACTGGCGGCAGGCTACTATATTGCCCAAAAGGTCAGCAACGTGCCTGAAGCGATCATGTTCTTTTTCCCGGCTGTCTTTTTAGTCATCATTGGTACTTATCTGCTCTTTGTAAGCGGATCGATCGCTTTTTTGAAACTTCTTAAAAACAACAAACGCTTTTATTACAAGACCAACCACTTTATTACCATCTCCAATCTTTTCTACCGGATGAAAAAGAATGCTGTGGGTCTAGCCAGCATCTGCATCTTATCGACGATGATTCTGGTGATGGTATCTTCAACTACTTCGCTGTGGTTTTCGATAAACGATACTTTAAAACATCTTTATCCTAACGAATATTCTCTTTCGATCCACTATGGCTATGATACAAGTGTCTTTGATAAAGAGATGCTGGCGACATTTGATGAATATGATATCCCTTTAAAGGATTATTATTGTGTTGATTATCTTGATTTCGTGGTCCGAAGAGAGGGTGATACCATCATCATGGATGATGATTATTACGCTAGTGATCCCTTAGTCATTCAAGCGCTCACTTTAGATAACTACAATGAACTTTTGAATACTGACTATAAACTTGCCGAAGGCGAAGTGCTTGTCTATGACAATAATGTCGGATTTGATTCAGATAAACTTGTGATCGCTGATTACAGTGCTGATGTCAAAGAGATCAAAGAAGGCATGATCGATCAGATCCCCTCAACTGTCAATGTCGTTACTGCCCAGCTTACAGTCATCGCTGATGATGAAGGTTTTGAAAAACTATTCGATGTTCAAAAAAGAGCTTACGGGCTTAATTCATCCCGCATTGAAACCTATTATGGTCTTGATGTCGATGAAACAGAGGAAGGTCATTACCAAGAGGCTTTTGCAAAAGCTATCGAAGATCTCTCTTACGAGTTTAAAGATCTTGGCATCGGCTATGAGTTAAGATCGAAAGCCTATGATGATCTGATCGGCTTTTACAGCGGTTTCTTATTCTTGGGTTCATTTTTAGGCATCGTCTTTATGATGGCGATCGTCTTGATCATCTATTATAAGCAGATCAGCGAAGGCTATGAAGATGCCGATCGTTTTAAGATCATGCATAAAGTCGGTCTTAGCGACAAAGAAATCCATAAGACGATCAATTCCCAGATCTTAATGGTCTTTTTTGCCCCGCTTTTGCTGGCAGTCATTCATCTTATCGCTGCTTATCATTTGATCGATCTTGTCATCGTGTCCCTTAGTTCAAGCGGTCAGGCGATGTTTGTCTATACCTTTATCATCTCGACGATCGTTTTCGCTTTGATCTATTGTCTGATCTATTTCATCACTTCACATACCTACTATAAGATCGTCACGCAAAGAAACTAAAAAGATCTAACCCCTTGCCAATCTTGCTTGGAACATACTATAATTAGTAGGTAAGCTTTATAAGAAAGACCAGTAATTAAAGGAGATCAAAAGCGAGGATCCGTTTGGTGCAAGGGATCTTGAAGGAATTTAATGAATTCACTTTCTTTGGCAGAACTAATACTTCTCGGGTCAGCCCGTTACAGCTAAGCAAGTGCACTTTTATAAGTGAATAAGGATGGTACCGCGACTATTTCGTTCCTTAATAGTTGCGGTTTTTTATTTAGGAGGAAAAATGGAAGATATTACTAACTTAAAAAATGAGGCTTTGGCAAAGATCGATCATTGTCAAGATCTTAATGAATTAGAAGAATGCAGAGTCCTGTATCTTTCTAAAAAGGGCAAGATCCAGGGTTTAATGGCAATCATGAAAGATCTGCCTAAAGAAGAAAAACCGGGCTTTGGTCAAAAAGTAAATGAATTAAAAAAGGAAGTTACCGACAGGTTAGAGAAAAGAAAGGCTGAGCTTGAAGATGAACTTCTCAATGCGAAACTGGAAAACGAGAAGATCGATATCACACTTGATGCTTATACGCCAAGTCTTGGTACTTTGCATCCGCTGACTTTGGTTACTCAGGCGATCGAAGACTGTTTTGTCGGTCTTGGCTATATGGTGGCAGAGGGCCCGGAAGTTGAGCTTGACTACTATAATTTTGAAAGAGCCAATACTCCTAAAGGTCATCCGGCTAGGGATATGCAGGATTCATTCTACATCGATCCGACGACATTGCTCAGAACGCACACGACCGCTATTCAGATGCGAGTCTTGGAAGAAGCTCACGGTCAAATGCCGATCAAACTGATCTGTCCGGGCAAAGTTTACCGCCGTGATAATGATGATGCGACCCACTCCCATCAATTCATGCAAAGCGAAGGTCTGGTCGTCGGCGAAAATATTACCTTGGCTGACTTAAAGGGAACTTTAGAGTTCATGATCGCTTCGCTGTTTGGCGAGGGTCAAAAGATCCGTTTCAGACCATCATACTTCCCGTTCACTGAACCAAGTGTGGAAGTCGATATGAGCTGCCACAACTGTCATGGCAAGGGCTGTCCGGTCTGTAAGGGTACCGGCTGGATCGAGATCTTAGGCAGCGGCATGGTCCATCCCAATGTTTTGGAAATGGCCGGCATCGATTCCAAGAAATACTCCGGTTTCGCTTTTGGCGTAGGTCTTGAGAGGATCGCCATGCTTAAATACGGCATCAAAGACATTCGTGATCTTTATGCCAATGACAAACGTTTCCTTGAAGGATTCAAACGTTTTGACTAGGAGGTAAGGTATGAAATTAAGTTTAAAATGGCTTGGTGATTTTATAGATATTAAAGATCTGAGCGTTGAAGATATTATAAAGAAGGCTACTGATGCCGGCTTTGAGATCGAAGGTGTCGAATATCTTGGCGAAGGCACTGATCTGGTGGTTGGTAAAGTTATCGAATGTCATCCGCATCCGGATTCTGATCATTTAAAAGTTACGAAAGTCGATATTAAAGATGAGATATTAGACATCGTGTGCGGTGCTCCTAATTGCCGTGAAGGCCTGAAAGTCATCGTGGCTAAAGTGGGCGCCAAACTCCCAGGTGGCACGATAAATGCCAGTGTGATCCGTGGCGAGGCTTCTAACGGCATGCTCTGTTCACTGCTGGAGTTAGGGGTCAAAAAAGAACTGCTCCCTGAAAATTCACCATCTTTAGACGGCATTGAAGAATTGGGTGATGAATTTGCGATCGGTGAAGAAGATGTTTTGGAAAAACTGGGTTATAAAGATGTGATTCTTGATGTCAGTATCTATGCCAATCGCCCGGATTGTTTAAGCATGTTTGCGATGGCTAAAGAATTTGCAGCGATCCTTGATCGGCCATGTCATCTGCCGGATTTCAAAGGAGCAAGCGACATCGGTGAAACTACCGATTTTAAGCTGGCTTCGCTAAGTGAAAACTGTCCGCATTTTTTAGCCAAGATCGTCAATAAAGTAGTCATCAAACCTTCACCTAAATGGCTAAGAGAACACCTTATCGCCAATGGCATCAAGTCTATAAACAATGTCATTGATATTTCTAACTATGTCATGTTGGAAACAGGACAGCCAATGCATTTCTATGATCTAAGGACCAATCCGTACCATGAGATAACGGTCGTTGATGATTATGAGGGTGAATATGAAGCTTTGGATGGCATCACTTACCAGATCGAAAAAGGCGATGTCATGATCACTAGCAACCATGAACCGATCGGTATCGGCGGTATCATGGGCGGCGAGAATACCAAGATCTTAGATGATACTCAGGGCATCATCATCGAATGTGCTCTATTCGATCATGCCAGGATCCGCCGCAGCGCCAATCGTCTTGGCTTGCAGACAGAAGCGGCCATGCGCTATGCCAAGGGGCTTGATCCTTTGGCCCAGCACAAAGCCATGGATCGTGCTTGCCAGCTCTTAAAAGAATTAGCTGATGCGGATGGTTTTGAAAAGACAGTTGAATGCGGCAAAGTAAATTATGAACCTTATCAGGTAAGCGAAACAGCTGAACATTTGAGCGCCCTTATCGGTAAAAAGTTTACGACGCAGGACCTTTTTGATGTTTTGCGAAGATTAGATTTCAAGCCGGAGATCAAGGGTGATGAGGTCATCGCTACGATACCGAGTTACCGCAGCAGCGACATCAAGATCAGAGAAGACATCGATGAAGAAGTAGTCCGTTTGACCGGTTATGATGATCTGAGTTCTACTTTACCGATCATGCCTTCAACGATCGGCAAGCTTAACGACACCCAGACAAGAAGAAGGGTAATTAGAGATTATCTCTCTAATGCCGGTTTGAATGAAACCTGCACTTATACACTTGTGAATAAAGATTATATCGAGATGCCGTTTAAAGTCGGAGAAGCGATCGCTTTAGCCCTGCCGCTTAGCGAAGAGCGCAAATACATCCGCAATTCTTTAATGAATTCGCTCATGGAAACTCTGGCTTATAATGAAGCTCACTACAACACCAATGTCAATCTGTTTGAAATATCATCGCTTTATGCCAAAGACAATGTCCATAAAGAACATCTCGCCATCCTTTTAAGCGGTAATCTGAGTGAATCCAAAGTTTTAAAGAATGAAGTTAAAAACAGTTTCTATGTGATCAAGGGCTTAGTGATGACTTTGTTGAGCAAACTTGGTTATGAAAAAGGCCGTTTGACTGTTGAAGAAAATACGCTTGATACTACGCATTTCCATCCTTATCAATCCTGTGTGATCATGATGAACAAGCGTCCTTTGGCAATCCTGGGTAAAGTTCATCCCCGCTATGCTCAAAAATATAAAGTCAGTGACTGCTCATATTGTGAAATGGATCTTTCGCTTTTAGAAGGCACTAAAGGAGCCAAGATCAAAGCTGTTGAACTTAACCGATTCCCAAGTGTATCCAGAGATATTTCATTAGTCATCAAAGATGATATAAAGGCTGAAGATCTTTTGCGTCAGATCAAAAAAAGCGGCAATCAGTTAGTCAAGGAAGCTAAGGTATTCGATATTTATCATGGGGCCAATATTAAAGAAGGTTATAAGTCAATAACCATCAATATCGTCTATGAGTCAAAAGATCATACTTTAAAGATCGAAGACATCATGCCGATCCATGATAAGATCTTAAACGATCTGAGCGAAAAATACGGGGCTAATTTAAGAAATTAGGCCATGTAAACAAATGGTGGCAGTTTTTAAATAACTGTATATAGTAAACATCTGATCTCTTCTTATACAATATGATCAGGAGGATAAATGTATGAAGATCGGAAAAAAGATCGCAGCCTTAAGAAATAAAAAAGGCTTGTCGCAGGAAGAACTGGCAAATCGTCTGTATGCATCAAGACAGACGATCTCTAAATGGGAGAATGATGTCGTCTTGCCGGATGCCAACAATCTAAAAGAACTCTCCAAACTCTTTGAATGTTCGATCGATGAGATCTTGAGCGAAGAGGAGATCAAAAACGATAATCAGATCGTGGAAGCTATGGAGTATGGCGGCAAAGTCGTCAAAAGACACTGGCAAAAGGTCGGTTATTATTTGATCTTTATTGGAGCGGTGTGCTTGCTTTTCAGGTTTGTGGCTGATGGCATGTTTGGATCATTCACAAACAACTTTTCGATGTTTGGTGATGATTCTCTCATGAATACTCAATCAAATGCCGTTAGTTACTTCTTGATGTTTCCGACGATCGTAGGCGCTGCCTTGCTTATAGGCGGGATCATCTTAGTCATAATCGATTTCAAGAAAAGAAGAGCTGAAAGTTAGATGATGAAGCACTATCACATGATGGTGCTTTTTCTTTACCTAGACAAGCTTTATATTTGATCTTAATTAAACTTTTATGGCTTAAAAGTGTGCTATAATGAATCTATGATTTATACATGTACGGTCAATCCTTCTTTGGATTATTACCTAAAGATCGAAAATGAATTTAAACTGGGCGAGATCAACCGTTTAGATTCGGAAAAGTACGCCGCAGGCGGTAAAGGGGTGAATGTTTCGATCGTTTTGAACAATTTGATGATCCCTTCGGTGACGATCGGTTTTTTAGGCGGTTTTACCAGAGAATATTATTTGAGTTATTTGAAAGAATATACTTACATCATGCCTTTGTTTACTCAGATCGAAGGCAATACCAGGATCAATATCAAATTATCTTATAAGGGTGACAATGGTCTAAACAAGGAGATGGATCTGAATGCTCATGGTCCCAAGATCTCGGATAATGAGTTTGAGAAGTTTAAAAAAAGGATCGAAAGGATCGATAATGGCGATATCTTTGTCCTTAGCGGCAATGTGCAGGAAGAACTCTTTGAAAAG
The DNA here is from genome assembly GCA_944326825.1 of uncultured Erysipelotrichaceae bacterium. Taxonomy (GTDB): domain Bacteria; phylum Bacillota_I; class Bacilli_A; order Erysipelotrichales; family Erysipelotrichaceae; genus JAHHTG01. Next base: position 29,457 of record CALVFL010000034.1, on the reverse strand, counting down.
ATGGTAACTATCCTATCCGATCTTTCTTCAAGAGGGGTCAAGATAATACTAGATACCAACTATACTTTGATCAGAGAATGTCTTAAATTAAAACCTTTGCTGATAAGACCGAACATGGAAGATATGGAAGAACTTTGTGATATTACAATTCATAGCGAAGATGATCTGGTCAAAGCCGGAGCGGCGTTGGTCGAAGCTGGCGCTAAAAATGTCTTATTGTCGCTTGGTTTGGATGGTGCCTTGCTGGTATGTGAAAGCGGAGCTTTCCATTCCGATCATATCAAAGGCAATATCGTTTCAACGACTGGTGCCGATGATGCGATGGTCGCTGCTTATGTCTTTGATCTGCAACGAGGAGCTGATGAATTTGAAGCTTTCCGTTATGCTTGTGCGGCTGGCGCAGCTACCGAATTCAAAAGCGGTCTAGCAACAAGAAATGAAATTGAAGAATGTTATAAATTAGTAAAGATTGAAAGGAAGACGATAAACTTATGAAAAAGATCTTATTGAGTATTTTATTGATCTTTATGGCCGTGGGAATGGTCGGCTGTAGCGAAGAAGAGATCAACTACATCGATATTGAAGCTACGGATGTCGATATGAGTGTGTATGACGGTATGAACAGCTTGAATCATCACTTCAAATCGATCACGCCTACTGAACTGTTGAGAGTGTATAACGAAGGCGGCAGCGGTATTTTCTATATCGGTTACAGCGGTTGTCATAATTGTCAGGATGCTGTTAAATATATCGAAGAAGCAGCTGCCAATAACGATGTGACAGTTTACTACATGGATTGTTATAACCCTTATGATCCTTTAAGCGAGCATGTCGATGAATTTATCGAAACATTCAAAGATGTTTTAAGAGAAGATGAAGAGGGCAATAAAACGATCTACACCCCGCAAGTCATGACTTTTGTCAACGGCAAGGTAGCTGATTCGATCATCGCTTTGCCAGAAGGTGACAGCGAAACGATCGTCAACACCTATTCATCGATTATGGAAAGATTTAAGCCGGCTGAATAAAAGGTGCTCAGGCATCTTTTATTTAAGGCTTGCATCTTGATATATATAATTGAATCATTGATAGAAGGGATGTATGAAAAATGATTGAAGTTAAAGGTCTTACTAAAAAATACGGCAATCTCATTGCTGTAAACAACGCTTCTTTTGAGGCACAAAACGGCAAGATAACGGTCCTGCTTGGGCCAAACGGGGCAGGGAAGTCCACCACGATCAAAAGTATCTGCTCGCTTTTGAAATATGAAGGCGAGATATTGATCGACGGTTATGACAACCATTCGCTGATGGCTAAAAAACGTTTCGGCTATATCGCTGAAGTTCCTAACCTTTATGATAACTTAACTGTTGGCGAACACATCAGTTTCATTAAAAGGGCTTATGATGTCAAAGAAGATGAACATATTGAAAAACTGATCGAACTTCTGGAATTAAAGGATAAGATCAACGCTACAGCCAAAGAGCTCTCTAAGGGGATGAAACAGAAGGTATCGATGTTATTGGCGCTTATCAGCAAGCCGGATTCTTTATTGGTTGATGAACCGATGATCGGTCTTGATCCTAAAGCGATTGAAAATACTTTGACACTTCTTAAAAGACTGAAAGAAAACGGTACAGCTATCCTGCTTAGTACCCATATCATCGATATGATGAATGATCTTTATGATGTTGCCTATATCATGAATAAGGGCAAGATCGAAGCTAAAGTCGTTAAAGATGAATTGGGCAGCGAAACACTAAAAGAGCGTTTCTTTGAAATAACCGAAGGTAGCGAAAATGAATAGTTTGGTTTATCTGGCTTCTTTGCGTTTTAAGGCCATGATCAGAAAGATCTATTCCCGGCCTTTAAGTGCCATCTTTACTACTTTGGCCATTATTGTGATGCTGGGGCTTTTAATCTTTTACAGTTTCTTTTTAAAGATGCCCGAGAGTGAAAAAGGACCTTTTTCAGCTTTTCTTTTGACTTATCTTTTTGTGATGACGATCATGATCTTAGCGATCATGTTTCAAAAGAGGACGGCTTTATTTACAAATGTCGATGCCAACCTGCTGTTATGCGGACCATTCAGCTTAAAACAGATCCTGTTGTACGGGATCATCGGCAGCTGTGGAGCGACTCTGGCACTTTGTCTGATGAATTATCTTTATATCACTGTCCTTTTAGGCGCCTTCTTTGATGTAAGTCCTCTTGATTATCTGATCTTGTTTATTACCAGCATGTCAGCTTATTTTATCATTCTGGTCTTTACCGATTTTCTTTATGTCCGTTTTATGGATGATCCTAAAAGAAATCTTTACCGCCGGCTTATCGTTGGTACTCTTGTAGTCTTTATTCTTTTGATCTTTGCCTATCACTATTATATAAACCGTGATCTCAAGATCGATGCCATCATCAACAGTTTCATGGACTCAAAAGTCTTTTCTTTGATGCCAGTCATCGGCTGGAGCAAGTTCGTCATTTTAAACTTCCATAATGGTGAATATCTTTTAGGGCTGCTTGCCTTAGGAGGAATGATCGTTTTGGCTTTTGTCTTGACGATATTGACTATGAATACAAGATCGATCGATCCGGAAGTAATCTGTGATGATGCTAGATACTTTGATGCTTTAAAAGAGCGAAGCAAGAACAACTCTAATCTTTATCAGGGCTTAAAAGTGAGAAGCGTCAAAAATGTCAGTTTTAAAAAAGGCGCAGGAGCTATCGCTTCAAGACTGATGCTCGATATGCGCAAGACCAATTCTTTCATCACTAAGACAGAGGTCATGCTGATCCTGTTGTATCTTGCCATATCCTATTTCTCAGATTATGATTATGCTTTTTATTCCCGTTATGTGGCGATCATTCTCTATGTGATAACGCTAAGTTCCAACTATAACGATGAATTATCGCACCACTATATCTATCTTATTCCCGATACGCCTTTAAGAAAGCTTTGGGCTTTGCTTTGGCCAAGCATCTTGAAAGTTTCAATCATCATCGTTTTAATGATGACACTGGGTATCGTTTTAGGTCCGACACCTTTAGATTTTATAGCGGCTATCTTTGAACTTTTCGGCTATGCCTTACTGTTTATTTCTTCAAATATCTGGTCTTTGCGCATCCTAAACAAAGGTCAAAATCAGGTCGCCTCCCAGTTTATCAAGATGCTTATCGTCATCATCGCTTTGATTCCAAGTGTCGCTTTAGGATTAGTCTTTACTGCTGTCCTTTATACCCCTTATCTTTTCTCTTTTATCTCTTCATTTGTAAATATCATCATCGCTTTGATCTTTATCTATCTTTCCAAAGGTATTGTCAGCGGTGCCGAGCTCTTAAATTAAGAGCTCTTTTTTAGTATAATGAATAACGAAGCTAAAGATGTTTAAAGAAGATGAAGTTATTTTAAAAGAAACTGCCCGATATAGCGAAAAAGACACTTTAGATCATGTGGCCAGTGTTTCTTATGCGATCGTTTTAAAAAAGTACCGCTTTAAAGTCGGAAATATCGATCTGCGTTTGACGATGAATGACTACATGTATTATTATGGTCATATCGGTTATCATATCTACTATTTTTGCCGAGGCCACCGCTATGCCTATAAAGCCTGTCTGCTTTTAGGAAAGATTGCCAAAGAAGAATTCGGCATGAAAGAACTGATCATCACTACTGATCCTGATAACCTCGCTTCGCTCAAGACGATTCAAAGACTAAACGCAAGTTTTATAGAAAAAGTCCGTGTTCCAAAGGGACATGATCTGTATAAGAGGAAAGAAAAAGAGAAATTGATTTATAAATGGGTATTATGAAACAGAATTTTAATTATCACACACATACATATCGCTGTCATCATGCCAGAGGCTTAGATGAAGAATATATCAAAGCAGCTATTGCTGCCGGTTTTAAGACTTTAGGTTTCAGCGACCATATCCCCTATCCTAACCATAACGGCGGCAGGATGCGGATGAGTTATGATGAGCGTTTAGAATACTATGCGGCCATGAAAAGACTCAAGGAAAAGTATAAAGATCTGATCGACATCTATTATGGTTTTGAAAGTGAATACTTTGAAGAATATCATGATTATTATTTTGAGATCAAAAAAGAAGTCGATTATCTCATTCTTGGCCAGCATGATTCAACACTAGAAGGCAGAGCCCGTTTCTTTTCCGATTTCAGAAAAGAAGATTATAAAGATTATGAACGTTTATGCATCAAAGCGATGCATACCGGACTTTTTAAAGTATTGTGTCATCCTGACTATGTTTTATTAAGCGTAAATGAATATGATGATGATCTTTTAAGGATGTTTGAAGCGATCTTTAAAGAAGCCGCTAAGACAAATACGGTCATCGAGATCAATTTAAACGGTTTGGAAAGAGGCAAGGGCTATATCAGCGGTGAACTTACTTACAGTTATCCCAACGGCAAGATCTTAAAGATCGCCAAAGACTGCGGCTGCCGTTTTATCTTTGGAGCTGATGCCCACTATCCGGAAAAACTGCTGCATTTTGAAAATGATATTCGTACTTTTGAGAAAGAAAACCCGACCCGATTTATAACTTTAGAGGATTTTAAGATATGTTAAGAAGTTTTTTAGATCAGATAATAAAGTTTTTAAATACCCGTATCTTTGTTGTCGGATCGATCGTTCTTATCCAGCTTATCATCGTGTTGTCTTTTGTTACTCATTTCGGCATTGCCAACGATCATTTCAAATACTTCTTATACTTTTTAAGCATCGCTTTAGTCATCAAGGTAGTAAACCGCTTTTCCAATACTTCCTATAAGCTGGCCTGGATCATCATTATCTTAGGTTTACCTTTAGCGGGCGGGATCATCTATCTCTTGTTTGCGGAAAGAAAGGTGCCTAAGAAGTTAAGAGGCAAGATCATTGCCGAGTTAAGCAAGACCAAAGGTTTTTTTGACGATAAGCAGATCGAGATCACCGATTATGATACGGTCCGGATCTTTGACTATATCAAAAATAACGGCAACTTCCCTTATTACAATAATACCGAAGTTAAATATTATAAGATCGGGGAAGAGTTTTTTGAAGATCTTCTGCATTATATCGCTAAAGCCGAAAAGTTTATCTTTATCGAATTCTTTATCGTTAAAGAAGGCTATATGTTCGAAAGGTTCTTTAAAGCGTTATGTGAAGCTTTAGAAAGAGGAGTCGAGATCTATTTCACTTATGATGACGGCGGTTCGATCACTTGTCTGCCAGAAGACTTTGAAAAACGCTTAAAAGAAGTCGGCATTCATGTAGTAGCTTTTTCTCCGGTATCGGTGTATCTGTCGCTTTTATCAAGAACCAATATCCGCTCCCATCGCAAAATGATCGTCATCGACAATCGTTATGCCTTTACCGGCGGCTATAATCTGGCTGATGAATATATCAATAAAGTGGTACGCTTTGGACATTGGAAAGATACCGGCATCCTTTTAGAAGGGGAGGCCGTCTGGAACTTTACGATCATGTATATCCAGTTTTATAATGCCAGCGTTAAGAAGGGTGAAGAGCTTAAATATCTGGATTTTAAATACGAGTATGCCTTTAAACCCAATAAGACTTTGGTCTTGCCTTTTTCTGATTCACCGACTGATGATGAAGATCTGGGCCGCACCACTCATCTTTCCATGATCAACAACGCCAAAAAGTATATCTACATCCATACGCCTTATCTGATCTTGGATTATGATATGGTCAATGCCTTAAGGATAGCGGCCAAGTCAGGAGTGGAAGTCATCATTACTGTTCCACATATTCCTGATAAAAAGACGGTTTTTATGGTCACAAGATCACATTACAAACCTTTATTGGAAGCAGGGGTCAAGATCTATGAGTACACGCCGGGTTTCTTACATTCTAAACTGGTGGTAATGGATGACAAGATCGCTTTAGAGGGTACCTTCAACATGGATTACCGCTCTTATTATTTAAACTATGAATGCGGGGTTTTGGTAGCCAACAGTACGGAAGTCTTAAAGATGAAAGAAGATTATCTGAATACTTTAAAGGTTTCTAAACAGGTCACTAAAAAAGATGTTGAAAAGGTTAATGTCATCGTCCTGGTATTAAGATCAATCTTGAATGTTTTTGCACCTTTGTTATAATGGGGGATGTGAAAAGATACGATGACATCACTTTAAGTTTGGATTATCTCTGCTCTGGAGGCATTTTGATCAATGATGCCAAAACACTTTTTATGAAGCATTCTAAAGGCATCTTAGTTTTTAATGCTGACAGCCGTTATTACTTAAAGGAAGATGAATTCAAAGAACTTTTTAAAGAGGTCAGTTTTTGGGAATACAACAATGACGACCTAAAGATCGACACTTTAAAAGATGAAGAATATTATAGTTTTAAACATAAGTAAAGGGGAATTATGAAAACTGCATTGGTACTTGAAGGCGGCGGTATGCGGGGAGCATACACAGCCGGCTGTTTAGCTTGGCTTATTGAAAATAACGTTCATTTTGACAGTGCTTATGGTATATCTACCGGTGCTGTCCATCTTTGTTCGTACCTTAGCGACAATATCGATTATCTTTATGATCTTTCGACCAATCATATCGCTGATAAAGAACTGATCGGCTTAAGACCGCTTTTAAGAGAAGGTCATTATGTCGGCTATGACTATCTGTTTGAACATATCCTGCCAGTCATTAAACACTATGATATTTCTAAAGCCATCAATTCTAAGACCGATGCCAAGATCGGGGTTTATGATCTGGAACTTGGCAAAACAATCTATCTCAATTTAAAAGAGATGGATGATAAGCTGCTTAAATTAAAAGGTTCCTGCACTTTGCCGATCATCGGCAAGATCGTCGAGGTAGAGGGGCATAAATATTTAGACGGCGGCATCACCAAGATGATCCCGATCGAAGAAGCGGTTAATGATCAAAATGATCTGCATTTAATTATTACGACGAAACCGAAAGATTATGTCCGCAAACCGGCTCCGGCTTTTACTAAGGCACTTATGAAGATGACTTATCCTAAATATCCCAGTATTGCCAAGGATTATGCCGTGCGTCATCTGAATTATCAAAAACAGATCGATCTTATCAAAGAACTGGAAGAAGCTGATAAAGCCGTTTATGTCTATCCTTCAAAACATGTAGATGTGAAGCGTTTGACTGGTGATAAACCTAATTTAAGAATCCTTTATGATCTAGGCAAGAAAGATATGGAAGCTAAAAAAGAGCTGATCCTTAAAAAATTCAAGAAAGACTGATATGCTGCTTTGTCCTAATTGTCAAAAACCGCTTTATAAAGAAGATAAGTCTTATCGTTGTCCAAACGGCCATAGTTTTGATATTGCCAAAGAAGGTTATGTCAATCTTTTGGTGCATACTCAAAAAAAGACCGGCGATGATAAAGACATGGTGAAAGCCCGCTTTGAATTCTTTAAAAAAGACTTCTATCATCCTTTAAAAGAGAAGATGATAGAACTTATCAAAGCTTATGATCCTAAGATCGTCGTTGATGAAGGGTGTGGGGAAGGTTATTATACCAATGCCATAGCTGATGCCTTGAATGCTGAGGTCTATGGTTTTGACATGTCTAAACACGCTTTAAAAAGAGCAGCCAAACAAACGGATAAAGTTACCTATTGTGCTGCCAATCTCTTTTATATGCCTTTAGATGATCAAAGTGTTGATCTTGTCTATTCGATCTTTACGCCGTTATCAATGCCTGAAAATCGCCGCATACTTAAAGAGGGCGGCATCTTCATTAAAGCCGGACCGCATGAGCGCCACTTGTATGAATTAAAAGAAGTCGTCTATGATAAAGCCTATCTCAATCCTTTAAAAGAGGTAAAAGCTGATGGGTTTATCAAGATCGGCGAAGAAAAAGTCGAAGCTCTGATAAAGTTAGATAACGAAGACATCCGCAATCTTTTTATGATGACCCCTTATGTTCATAAAAGTCCTCAAGAGGGTATTCAAAGGCTTTATGATTTGTCAGATTTAAAAGTAACGATCGCTTTCAGGATCGAAATCTTCAAAAAGAACAGTTAAATAAAACATGGTCCATTTTATAAAACCATGTTTTTTGATATGAGTTAAGCTTTCTTTTTATATTTGTCTAAAAGAAAGACGATGATACAGACGATCGATACAAATACCGTCAATCCCATAACAGACCAATCTAATAGTGAACTCCTAAAGTTTTGATATACCTCTGCATCAGGAATATAATAAGTACCCCATTCGGTAAGTCTGGCTTTATTAGCAATGAAAATGCAGCTTAATCCAAAACCTGAAGCATTTACCAGCAGAGTCTGATAAAGATTAGTCTTTTTCAAAAGAAATAAAATGTTAAAAATAATGACTAACGCAGCAACCAAATATGCACCATAATTACAATAATTGTCGATCACATCCAATAATAATTCTTGAATCTCCATATATTTTCCCTTTTAAATGTTATTCTTGAGCACTATAGTCATAAAGATAAAGCATATAGTATTCATCAAAAGTCAGTCTGCTCTCTTTGATCTTTTGCGCTGTTTCTTCACCGACATATCTGAACATATAAGGGGTAAATTCTTGATTGGTTATCGTTCCTTTGCCTTCCGGGTATCTTAGGATAAAACCGTATTTATGGGCATTTTCCATAAGCCATTTATATTCGGGCGTTTCATTAAAACCATCCAAAGAATTAGTGGCCGTATCAGTAAGAGTTACCATCAGACCGCTTTGCATATCACTGAAGCCGGCTTTGACAGCTGCCCCGTTTTGCGAATAGATCACTTCCTGCCTGGCGTAGGAGCGATAACCCTCCAGTGCATAAGCAGCCAGACCGTCTTTAGAGAGATCATCGATCATTTTAGTAAATGATTCATAGGCCATATTGTCTATCTCTACTCCTTCACTGGCATAAGCGCTGCCGATCGGGACGAGTTTTTCTGGTTCGTAGTTATCTAAATAGAATTTGGAAGATACTAAGGTATCAGCCTTTACATCCGTTATTTTTTGATAATCTTCATAAGGATGAAGATAATCATTGCTTAAAGTGAGGTTGTCTTGGGAATTGGTATCACGATGAGTCAGACAATCATCGATATAAGTTTTGATCTCGACTTTATCAAAGACTAAAAGCGGGGTCAATTCATAATTTTCAAGATTTCTGAATAATTCAATGACTTCTTTATCTTCATAGCCTTTGCTTAAAAGCTTGTCATAAAGGGTGAATTCCAGATCGGACAAAGAATCCCTGAAGATGTAAAGTTCTGCATAATCTGTCTTGAAAGTATCTTTCTTGACTTCGTCATTCAGTAATTTTGAATAATAATCATTATCGATCAGAAGCTTGCTGATCTTTTTGTCGATGATGGCTTTTTGAGCTTCTTTATCATAGCCTAAATCGCCAAGGTTTCTCGAGATCAGAAAAGAGGGTATCTTAAAGACAGATACGATACCGATCAGAACGATCGCTAATACGATGATGAATTGTCGGCGGATAGCTCTTCTTTGTTTAGGCATTGCAGTACCTCCTTAAAGTCTTTAAATGAGGGATGGTCAAACGGCAAGGATCGAAAAGTCATCTCATTTTTTAATGTCGGATGCACGAAACTTAGTGAATATGACCAGAGTGCTATTTGAGTATGCGGTATTACTTCTTTATTGTAACGCTGATCGCCAAAAAGTGCATGACCTCTTGAAGAAAACTGAACTCTGATCTGATGGGAACGGCCGGTCTTTAAATTGATCTTCACAAGGTTTTTGTCAGTTTTTTTAGCTAACAGTTCATAATCCAAGATCGCCAGTTTGCCTTTGGGATCTACTTTGACCATGTTGGTCTTAGAATCTTTTAAAAGATGATCTTCAAAATGTCCTTTAGCAGCCAGACCATCATGCATGGCAATAGCGAGATAAGTTTTTTTAAAGGTGTGATCATTGATCTGTTTACTGAGCCGCATGGCAGCTTTGGATGTCTTGGCAAAGATGCAGACACCGCCTACCGGTCTATCCAAACGATGCACTAAACCTAAATAGACCTCGCCGGGTTTATGATATTTTTCTTTGAGATAGCGTTTAGCCATCGATAAAAGATCGTCATCGTTGCTGCTGTCTTTTTGCATAGGGATGTTACAGGGCTTTTCGATCACTAAACAGTGATTATCTTCAAAAAGGACCTTAATCATAACTCACCCATCTGGTCGTTAGACCGCAAGGCAGATACAGTTCTTTATCTTTGACCTTAATGCCTAATTCATCAGATTCGATATAACCTTTTTTCAGATAGTCTTTTAAATGATGGCTCATGACATTATTTAAAACGGTGGCTGAATAGCCGGTCGTATAAGAATTGACGATGACGAATAAAGGTCTGTCGCTTAAAAGTTTTACGGCTTCTTTTAAAAGCTCATTGATCTGATCTTCAAAGCGAAAGAGTTCGCCGCCCGGGCCTCGGCCATAAGAAGGAGGGTCCATGATGATGCCGTCATATTTGTGACCTCGTCTATTCTCCCGTTTGATAAATTTCAGACAGTCATCAACGATAAAACGGATCTTATGATCTTCTAAATGATTGAGATACATATTCTCTTTGGCCCATTCAACCATGCCTTTAGCGGCATCGACATGAACCACTTCAACAGCTCCTGCTTTTGCACAAGCCATCGTGGCAGCACCCGTATAGGCAAAAAGATTCAAGACTTTGATCTCTTTTTTGCCTTTGATCTTCTTTTTTACAAATTCCCAGTTGGCAGCTTGCTCAGGAAATAAGCCGGTATGTTTGAAATTGGTGGGCGATACTTTGAAGATGAGATCATCAAAAGCCACTGTCCAATAGTCTTTCAGTCTTCTTCTGAATTCCCAGTTTCCCCCGCCCTTGGATGAGCGGTGATAATAACCGTCATAAGTTTCAAAAAGTTCAGAATCATCTTTAGGCCAGATCGCCATCGGATCAGGCCTTCTTAAAATGACGCCGTTCCATGATTCCAGTTTTTCTTTATCACCGGCTGCTAAAAGGGTATAATCTTTAAAATTGCTGGATGTGATCATGTCAAAATTATAACACGGGTTAAAGTATTCTTAAAAGATGTTGTATAATTATAAAATAGACTAGGGAGGAAAGCGTGCTGGACTTTAATATATTGAATGACAAACAAAAAGAAGCGGTATTTACGCAAAGCAGGCATGTCAGGATCATCGCCGGTGCCGGCAGTGGCAAGACCAGAGTCTTGACGATGCGTATCGCTTATCTGATAGCTCAAAAAGGTGTTTACCCAAATCACATCTTAGCTATCACTTTTACCAATAAAGCTGCCAAAGAGATGAAATCAAGGGTAGCCGATATGCTGGGTGATGAAAATTCCAATACCTGGATTTCGACTATTCACTCGCTTTGTGTAAGGATTTTAAGAGAGGATATCGCTGTCTTTGGCTATCCCCGAAATTTTTCGATCGTTGATCAAAACGATCAGAACCAGATCTTAAAAGAAGCTTATAAAGAATACGGCATCGATAAAAAAGATATTTCTTATGGCAGTATGCTAGATTATATTGCCAACAACAAATATGCCTTTATCGATCCTTTAAGAGCTTTAGACTTAGCCAGCGGTGATCTGAAGGAAGAAAAAAAGGCCAAGGTCTATGAGTATTATACTAAACGGTTAGCTGGTGTTTACGGTCTGGATTTTGATGATCTTATCATTTTTACGGTCAGACTGTTTGAAAAATATATCGACATCAAAGAGAAGTGGTCAAGACGTTTTCAGTATGTCTTGGTCGATGAGTTTCAGGATGTCGATAAGATGCAGTATCGGCTGATCAGACACCTGGCCTCATATAATGACAACATCTATGTCGTCGGCGATCCCGATCAGACCATCTATACCTGGCGGGGTGCTGATGTCAATATCATCATCAATTTTGAAAAAGATTTCAAAGATACCGAAACGATCATTTTGAATCAGAACTATCGCTCGACCGGCAATATTTTAAGCGGTGCCAACAGCGTCATCCGAAACAACCGTCAAAGAGTCAAAAAAGATCTTTTTGCCACTACTTCTGAAGGCGCCAAGATCATCCATAAATCGCTTGACAGTGAAGAAAGCGAAGCCTACTATGTCAAAAAGAATATCACCCGTCTGCATGATGACGGACTGGCATATAAAGACATGGCGATATTGTACCGTTCCAACTACTTATCCCGCAATATTGAAAAGGTACTTTTAGAAACCGGTATTCCTTATGTGATCTATGGCGGTATCAGGTTCTATGAACGAGCCGAGATCAAAGACATCTTAGCTTATTTGAAACTGATCGCTTTGGGCGATGATTTGTCTTTTATCAGAGTGATCAATACTCCCAAAAGAGGCATCGGCCAAAAGACAATCGAAAATATCCTTGCCCTTGCCAAAGAAAATGATCTTTCCATGTATGAAGTTATCAAAGAAGGTCTTTATCCCAAAAACAAGGATACTTTTGAAGCATTTATCAAAATGATCGAACACTTCCGGGAACTTTTAAAAGATGAGAGTTTGGAAAAACTCCTGCAGGCCGTTTTAAATGATACCGGTTATCGTGACTATCTTTTAAACGACAATCAGACCGAAAGACTTGAAAACGTTAAATCGCTTATCGATGATATTAAGAATTATGAATTGACTTATCCTGAAAGCACTCTTGATGAGTATTTGCAGAACGTTTCACTTTATATCGATAAAGACAACAGTGAAATAAGCGATGCCGTAAATCTTATGACGATCCACTCTTCCAAGGGTTTAGAGTTTGATACGGTCTTTGTGATCGGAATGTCAGAAAGTGTTTTCCCTAGCGAAAGGAGTCTGGCAGACGGGCTTAAGGGCTTAGAAGAAGAGCGGCGTCTGGCTTATGTAGCTTATACCAGGGCTAAAAGACTTTTATATCTGACAGACAGCCGTGATTTCAGTTTTGTCTTGTCAAAAGCTAAAACTACTTCCCGTTTTGTCGAAGAGATCGATGAAGACTATATCACGCATCTCAATGAAGATCTGCATAAACAAAGCACATTTTCATATCAAAACGAGGCATCATTTAGAAAAAGTGAAACCCGCAAAGAAGCAAGTGTCAAAAATAATTTTAAAAAAGGCGATCGGGTAGTGCATAATATATTTAAGGAAGGAGTCGTCGTCAGCGTGGACGGAGCGATCATTACAGTGGCCTTTGCCTATCCGCATGGTGTTAAAAAGATCCTTTCCACTCATCCCAGCATTAAAAAAATATAAGGAGCCAAACAATGAAAAAACTGTTTCTGATCTTACTCATGGCATTAAGTTTAACGGCCTGTCAAAACCAGACATCTGCCACAGATGATGTGAGTGCCTGTGATTTTGGCGATGACGATTGCGAAAGCGAAGTAAGGGCTGATGAAGGTCTGATCTGGGATAAACTTACCTTAAAGGAATCCCTAGATCATTTAGATGAAACGGTCATCCTGTTTTATAGCTTTACTGATTGTCCTTATTGTCTTGAAGCCCGTCCGATCCTAGAAGAAGTTACCAAAGGAAGCGATGTTTCGATCTATTATGTCGATGTCAAAAGGGAGGAAAGAGATAGCGGCAACGCTGACTATGAAACTCTTTTCAATCATTTCAAAGATGCCTTAAATAAAGAAGGCTATGACAAGATCTATATGCCTTGCGTCATCTTCTTAAAGGAAGGGGAGTTAGCGGGCTTACACATTGGTACAGTTGACGGCCATGATCCAAGCGTAGCCAAGATGGACGAAGATCAAATTACCGAATTAAAAAACATCTATCAGGCTTTTTATGATGAAATGGTCTAGATGTTAATATGCATTGCGTTTAAAGATCTCTATTCTCAACTATAATAAAGATGTAAAAGCGGCAAGGAGGAATGCTTATGAAACAAAAACTGCTGACGGGTATTTTGTTTATAACCATTTTACTTGCGGCTTTTTATAATGCTTTGACATTATGGGATAGCTATGTTTACTATAATCTTTTTAATAAAGATTATGACAAGAGCCAATACTATGCCACTTTTGAATTTAATGATCTAAGTAGCGATACGATCGAAAAAGTGAAAGAAGTTTTCTTAAATGAAGGCGTGGAAATGACTTTGTTTGACTTCAGCAGTGCATCCGATCAAGAAAGCAGCGACATCTATCTTTTAGTCTTGGATGATACCTATTTCAAGAAACTGCCGATCAGGAATATTCCTAAGGATCCTTCTTCCTTTGCTAAGATCGATAACTATAACCAAAAAGATCTTATCACTTTTGATCTTGACAATATTTCATTAAGATCTTTTGAAATCGTGGATGATTTTACTCTTTACGGCTATCATAACCTGCTTGGCATAAACGAAGAAAAGATGATCTCTTTAAAAAGCGAGTTAGCCAAGATAGGTGTCAAAATCGAATTTCATGAAGACATCTACTATGATGATCCAGGTCTTAGTTTTTCATTTGAGTTTTCAGAATATCTTTTTAATTACCAAAACTACCCTATGTATTTTCTGATCTTAGTGATGATCGTCATCTTTGCCCTTGATCATTTGAATAAGGCTGATTATATCGCTAAATTGAAATTGGAGGGCTATCGCTTCTTGACGATCTATATGAAGATCAAAGGATGGACTATCGTTTTGACAAGTTTCTCTTTTTTGATCCTTGGCATCTTGATAAGCCTCTTTTTAGTCAAAGATGTCTTGTCCTTTGCCCCGCTTTTACTGTTGCCTTTTTCAGGTATTTATCTTTTATGTTTTATGGCAGTTATGATCATCGATCTGCTGTTCTATTTTCTTACCTATCATCTGCCGCCTTTAGAGGTCTTGAAGGGGAAACGCTATGGCCAAGGCAGCTATTATCTGCTTAAAGGATTGAAAGTCTTATTAGTGGTGCTTACCTTTGCATCTTTAGTCAATAAGACCCTTGATCTTAAAGATTTTCTTTTAAAAGAAAGAGAATTCAAGATCAAAAGCGATACTTTCAAGGATGTCTATTCAGCTAATCTGATGCCATCTTATAATTTGAGTGAAA
This sequence comes from uncultured Erysipelotrichaceae bacterium, assembly GCA_944326825.1. Classification (GTDB taxonomy): domain Bacteria; phylum Bacillota_I; class Bacilli_A; order Erysipelotrichales; family Erysipelotrichaceae; genus JAHHTG01. The sequence continues at coordinate 14,446 of CALVFL010000034.1, read as the reverse complement.
ACATCGATCAGAATAAACTCTTTAATGACATCATGAATGATGAGCGAATAGTCTGGCGTATGAGCGGCGGTTATAATATGATCTATGATCCGGTCAGTCAAACACCTGATGCTTCATATTATATCGGTTATGAAACTTATGCCAAGGTCAATGATCTCTCATGCGATGAAGAGCCGACACTTTATTTTAAAAAGGGCAGCGATCTCTCTAGTGAAGAAAGCGAAACGGTCATCAAAGATATTAAGAATAACTATGGCGATGTAAAGATCGCCTATTACGATCATGAATGTATCGCTTATGATCTTGCCAGCAACGATTATTATAATGCCGATCTCTATGTCGATGTGCCGATCCTGATCCTTCCTGATACTTATGATCAGATGTCAAACATCTCAGCAATGGGCATCTATAAAGCTAAAGACGATCTCAATCACATCTTAAAAGACGCTTATGGCAAGCAGGGCCTATATCAAAGTCTTATGGCTGTAAGCATCTACGATGAACTCATGCTTTTTAGAAACATGGAACTAAAGGAAGCGATAATGGATCTTGTCTTTATCGTCATCACTTTATTGGGCTATGCTTTATTATCTCTTGAATTAAAAAAGATCGAAGAAAACCTGTACCATCAGAAATACTATGTCAAAGTGATCGAAGGCCATCGTTTCATCTATGATCTTAAGATCAAGTTTATCGAGATCTTCATCATGATGGATCTCTTATTTATAAGTGTCTTTTCAGACTATCAGATCACTCTGAATGATGAGTATCTTATCATCGGACTCATCGCTGCAGTGATCTATGCTCTATTTGAATTATGCTTAGTATATCTTAATAATTATCGTTTTCACTTAAAAGTCGCAAAAGGAGAAATCTATGAAGATCGAAATTAAACACCTGTATAAAGCTTTCGGTAAACATGTCATATTTAAAGATTATGATCTTTTGATAAGGGATAAAAGTTTTACTTTGATCAAAGGCCAAAGCGGCAGCGGCAAATCGACTCTTATGAATATGATCGGTCATTTGGAAAAGTATGATGAGGGAGTGATCCTTTATGATGATGCTCCTTTAAAAGATGTCCGCACTTTTTATAAAGACAAAGTATCTTTCATCTTCCAGAATTTCGCTTTAGTTGAAAATATGACCGTCTATCAGAATCTTGATCTTTTGCTTAAGATCAGAAAGCTGAAAAAAGATACTAAACTTGCTTTGATGAAAGAAGCGCTCTTGGAAGTCGGTTTAAGCGAAGACATCTTAGAAAGCAAGATCTATGAATTATCGGGAGGCGAGATGCAAAGGGTAGCTTTGTGCAAAGTCCTGCTTAAAAAACCGGATCTCTTGCTGGCGGATGAGCCGACAGCTTCCCTAGACAAGATCAATGCCCATTCCGTTTTAAACATCTTTAAAAAACTGCATCAAAAAGGCATGACGATCGTCGTCGTTTCTCATAGTGATCTCTTTGATGATTATGCTGAAATGATAATTGACTTAAAAGTCCCTACCTTTTAATTATACCTGAAATAAATTTTAAAAAATAGACTTTTATTTATCTTTTATCATGTTAAAGTATAGGTGTAGAAAGATAGTAAGCTATCTTGGGAGGTCAAAGTAAATGGAACCTACTTTAGAAACTGAGATCTCTATCGGATCTCATAATTAAAAGAGAATATTTTATCTTTAGTCTTAAAAGACTAAATGATCATTACAGAATGATTTAATTATATTTTTAATTGCTAGATGAGATTAAAGAGGATATTTTCTCGAGTTATCCTAAGTAAAATTAACTCGTTTATATAATCTTAATTTAGTAAGTGCATTAAGGGTACAACTTGATAAGAAGTTGTACCTTTTATTTTAATAAATGGTATAATGTCTTAGTATGTTTAGAAAATATTTTTTACCCTTAGCGATCATCCTGATCCTGGCGGTCGGACTAAGATGGCTTGATCCGCTTTTAAACGGCGAACTTGGCGATGCCCTCATCATTGTTTTGCGGGCAGTCTTGCTTTTTGGGTTTGGTCTTTCGCTTAATATCTCTAAAAAGCGGCGTTATGAAACCTGGCTCAGAAAGGTAATCATCTCTTTTGTGTTTATCTTCTTTTTGGTCTGGGACCTTGGTTATATCATGATCCCCGAACTGAAACGTTTCTTTGATTATCTGGGTCTTACCGGTTATATCGTCTATCTGATCTATATCTATTGCGGCTGGTCGTTCTTCGATTGAAGAAGCTGGCTTTTTTTGATCAGACCCTCTTTATATAATAGCGGGCCAATCAGTTTATAGATAACGATGAAGATGATGATCTCAAGCGGCAGCATCAAAGTGTTTTTGACAAGCGAGGAGACTAAATAGTAAAGATAGCCTTTAGAATAAAGGATCATCGACCAAAGCGATCCCAATAAAACATTTACGAACAGATTGACAAGGATCTTGGCTAAACAGATCCTTTTTATATTGACTTTATCATGCAAAAAAAGATGATAGATCAAAATGCCCAGGACTGCACTGAGGGTATAGCCGAAAAAATAGGCCCCTTGCGGGTATAAGAAAAAAGCGATATTGTCTTCAATAACGGCGTAGATCAAAACTTCATAACCATTAAAGATGATGGCAGCGATCATGACGATGATGAAAGTGAAGTAGATCTTCAAGTTTTCGCCGACCGGCAGAAAGATAAAACTGATCACGATCTGTATCGCCATCAAAAACGCCATCAGGACGATCTTTTTTGTTTCTCTCATGAGATTATTATATTATAAATGTGTTAGAATTACTATATGGAAATATTGGTTACACTTAAAAAGTTTGAACAGTTAAAAAAGATCAGTGATTATAAAGTTAAAGGAGTCATTTTAGGGACTAACCTTTTTTCCAATCGTTTTCTTTTTGATTTAGATGAGCTTAAGAAACTGGCTTTGGAATGTATCATCTACAACCTGGATATGTATGTCATGATCGATACGCTCATTGAAGAATATGACCGTCATCTTCTAAAGGAATATATCGAGTTTTTGCAGTTCCTTAGACCTAAAGGTATCTATTTCAGCGATCTGGGTGTTTACCGGGTCTTGAAGGAGCTTGATTTTAAGGGCGAGATGATCTATGATCCCAGCACACTGATCACTAATTCTCTGGATGCTTCGTTTTTGCTCAATAACGGGATCGACAGGGTTGTGGCCTCAAGAGAGATCACTCTTGATGAGATCGCTGCTATCGCTAAAAATACCGCTCATCGCTTGGATATGCAGATTTTCGGCTATTTAAGACAGTCAACTTCCAAAAGACACTTTTTAAAGAATTATTTTGAACATTTAGGAAGAAGTGTCGATATCAGCAATGCCGAAGATGTCAGGATCATCGAGAAGAGCCGTGATTATAAGATGCCGATCTATGAGGGAAGATATGGTACAGACATCTATACCGACTATATTCTTTATACTTATGAAGAAACGGCTTTATTAGACAAGATCATCGATCATGCGATCATCGATTCATTATTTATCGAGGATGATCTCTTGTTTAAAGTGTTGCGTGACTACAGTCTGCTCAATGAAAACAACAGTAAACTGTTAGCCAATAATCTGAAACTTAATTTTGAAGATAAAGTCTTTGATAAAGGTTATCTTTATCAAAAGACCAATATAACCAAGCAGGAGTTTTATGAATAAGATCGAATTATTAGCGCCAGCCAAAGATTTGAAGAAAGCTTATACAGCGATCAGATATGGTGCCGATGCGGTATATGTCGGCGGCAAGAAGTATTCATTGCGTTCAAGAGCCTCTAATTTCAGTCTGGAAGATATAAAAAAAGCGGTCGAATTTGCCCGTGAATACCATAAAAAGATCTATGTTACTGTCAATATGGTCTTTCATGATGAAGATCTTTTCGGCATCGTGGAATATTTAAAAGATTTAGAAGCTATCGGAGTAAGTGCGATCATCATTGAATCTTTAGGACTGATGCATATCGCTAAAAAATACGCTCCTAAATTAGAATGTCATATCAGCACCCAATTATCAGTGACTAATTCTGAAGCGGTCAAAGAGCTGGCTTTTTTAGGTGCTGATCGGGTCGTTTTAGCCAGGGAAGTGGCGATGAAAGAGATCGAAGTCATCGCCAAAAGAGTTAAAGTGCCTTTAGAGGTCTTTATTCATGGCGGCATGTGTTCTAATTATTCGGGACGCTGCACCCTTTCTAACCGCATGACTTTAAGAGATGCCAACAGAGGCGGCTGTGCTCAAAGCTGCCGCTGGAAGTATGATGTTTATAAAGGCGAAAAGCTGATCTCAAGTGAAGATTGTCCGCTTTCAATGTCCTCCAAAGATCTAAGAGCGACCGAATATATCGAAAGGATGATCAAGGCCAATATCGCTTCTTTAAAGATCGAAGGACGAATGAAGTCCGATTATTATATCGCTCAGATAACCAAGACTTACCGCAAGATGATCGATGAGATCTCTTATGGCCAGACTCTGAGCAAAGAGCGGATCGCCTACTATAATAACGAACTGGACAAAGCCGAAAACCGCCCCAGCGATGACGGATTTTTGAGTGGCGATTGCGATCACAGCAAGCATCTATACGGTGTCAATGGGGCTGGTGTGACCCATGAATTTGTGGCTTACGTCAAAGATTTTGATCTTAAATGCGGCCGGGCTTTGATCGAAGTGCGCAACAAGTTTGCCAAAGGCGATCTCATTGAAGTCTTTGGTCCGGATATGAATAATGAACGTTTTAAAGTTGAAGAGATGTACACGCTTGATGAAGAGCTGGTTGAAGTGGCCAATCAGCCGATGGAACTGCTTTGGATCAGAGTGCCGTTTTTAATCAAGACCCATTACATGATGCGAAAGGTGATCCGTTAGATGTATTTTGAAGGAGCGATCAGTGCCAAGTCGGCACTAGTAAATAAAAGGCGCAAGATAAATGCGCTCTATGTCAATCGTCACAAACGGACCAAAGATTTTAAATATATCTTAAAACTGGCTAAAGAAGCTGATGTCAAGATTGTAAAATGTGAAAAAGAAGATATCGAAGCTTTGGCTAAAGGCAACAGCCATGGCGGGATGATCTTGGAAGTTGAAAACCGCAGCTATGAATCTTTAGATGTTCTTAAAGATGACACGGTCTTTGTGATCGATGGCATTGAAGATCCCTTTAATATCGGCTATATCATGCGTACTTTAAGAGCTTTCGGCTATCATCATGTCATCTTGCCAAGCCGGGATCTGACTTCGATGGAAGCCACTATCCAAAAATCCAGTGCCGGAGCTTTTGATGCCCTGGATGTCATTATCAGTGAAGACCTTAAAAGCGATCTTTTGAAGTTAAAAAAAGAGCGGGTCATCCTGGCCCTTTCCCGCAGCGAAAAGGCCCACAACATCTTTTCCTATGACTATCCGCCTAAAAAAGTGATCATTATCGGCGGCGAGAAAAGAGGCATCAAAAAAGAGATATTGAATATCGTAAACGAAGAGCTCTATATTGAATATCCCAGTGATTTTAGAAATGCCCTCAATGCCGCCAGCGCCTTGAATGTCATCGTGACGATCCTAGAAACGAGGAAGTATCAATGATCACATCTTTAACTAATGCCAAGGTAAAAGAGTGGACTAAACTGAATATAAAGAAATACCGCAAAGACAACTATCTGATCTTTGATGATAAAACACTTTTAAAGGCTTATGAACATGGTCTTTTAAAAGAAGTCGTCTATGTTGGAAATAAACCGCTGGCTTTTGAAAACAGCTATGAAGTAAGCAAGGAAGTCATGACTAAGATCACCAAAGGTTCCACTTTGCAATATGTCGGGATCGGCATCAGAAGAGAAGGCATTAAAAAGAAAAAAGACCGCATTATCGTTTTAGATGATCTGAAGGATCCTCAAAATGTCGGCATGATCTTAAAAGGAGCGCTCTTATTCGGTTTTGATACCGTCCTTTTATCAAAAGATACCGCTGATATTTATCATCCCAAGTGTTTAAAGGCTGCTGAAGGTGCTTTATTTGATCTGAATATCGTCAGAGGTGATCTTGAAGAGCTGATCGCCTCATATAAAAAAGAAGGCTTCGAGGTATTGGCTACCGGCCTTAAGAAAAATACCAAAGAATTAGCGGAACTTCACTTCGATCATAAATATCTGATCGTCCTTGGCAACGAAGGAAGCGGGGTCAGCGATAAAGTATATGCCTTGAGCGATGTCATCTTCAAGATCGCCATGGAAAACATCGATTCCTTGAATGTGGCCATCGCCGGCAGTATCATCATGGAATATTTCTTTAATATAAGATCCTGAAACTGTCTTCTTTAACTAAAGGCAGTTTTTTCATTGAGTAGTCATCGATGGAAGTAAAATAATTATGTTCATGAAAAAGGGCATAAAGAAAGTTGTCGATCGCTGTCTTTTCACCTTGCACATAAGCTTCTACATCGCCGCTTGCAAGATTTTTGACGCTGCCGGTAAGATGGTAGCGCTCGGCCATCATATAGACGAAAAAACGAAAACCGACACCTTGAACACGTCCTTTAAAGATGAGATAGTATCTTTCCATATTTTTATTGTACTATAATCTCTACAAGTTTAAGCGGAAAGTGTATAATATCTTCTAAGGAGGATATATAAATATGGAAAACGCATGGAAAAAATATCAGGGTGAAGCTTTAAAAGAAGTCATGGACTTTTCCGAAGGTTACAAGACTTATCTTACTGCTTCCAAAACCGAAAGAGAGGCAACTTTAGAAGCTGTCGCTTTAGCTAAGGCTGCCGGCTTTAAAAGTATTGATGAATACGATACTTTAAAAAGCGGTGATAAGGTCTATTTTGTAAACCGTGATAAAGGAGTATGCTTATATGTCATCGGAAATGAAGATATCGTCAAGGGCATCAATATCTTAGGCGCCCATATCGATTCGCCACGGGTAGATATTAAACAGCACCCTTTATATGAAGATAATGGTTTGGTTTTATTGGATACGCATTATTACGGCGGTGTCAAGAAATATCAGTGGGTCGCTCATCCGATGGCTTTGCATGGTGTCGTATGCAAAAAAGACGGCACTAAAGTCGATGTGAAGATCGGCGATGATCCAAGCGATCCAGTCATCGGCATCAGTGATCTTTTGATCCATCTGGCTAAAGATCAGATGAAAAAGACGGCCGGCGAAGTTATTGAAGGCGAAGATATGAACGCCTTGATCGCATCGATCCCGTCATTTGATGATGAAGATGAAAAAGAACCGGTCAAAAAGAATGTTTTAAAACTGCTCAAAGAGAAATATGACATCGAAGAAGATGATTTTGTCAGCGCTGAACTAAGCATCGTTCCGGCTGGTGCTGCCCGAGATTTAGGTCTTGACCGTTCGATGGTCATGGGTTATGGTCATGATGACCGTATCTGCGGCTATACTTCTTTAAAAGCGATCCTAGATATCGATACACCTGAAAGAACGGCCTGCTGCATCTTAGTCGATAAAGAAGAAGTCGGCTCGCAAGGCAATACCGGTATGCAGTCAAGATTCTTTGAAAATACGATCGCCGAGATCCTTGCCAAAGCTGGAAAATACAGCGAACTTGAACTCAGAAGACTTTTAAGCAGCAGCAGAATGCTTTCAAGCGATGTCGGCGCCGCTTATGATCCGAATTATCCAGGTGTCAACGAAATGAAGAATACAGCTTTCTTTGGCAAAGGCCTGGTATTCATGAAATATACCGGCTCAAGAGGCAAGAGCGGCTGCAACGATGCCAATGCTGAATATATCGCCAAGGTCAGAAGAGTGATGGATGATAATGATGTCGCTTATCAGACTTGCGAATTAGGCAAAGTCGAACAGGGCGGCGGCGGCACTATCGCTTATATCCTTGCCAACATGAACATGGATGTTATCGATGCCGGCATTGCCGTACAGAATATGCACGCCTGCTATGAAGTGGCTTCTAAAGTTGATATTTACGAAGCCTACCGTGGTTATAAAGCCTTCTTAAAGGATATGGATTAGTATGTTTGTCAATTATGACGACTGTATCTTAAATGTCGTAGCCAGTATTCGCAATTACTTTGGTTTAGAGAGTTCTTATGCAGCAAATCCCTATTTTGATGAATATTTAAAGACCAAAAAGCCAAGACAGATCATCATTGCCCTGGTTGATGGCATGGGAGCTAAACTGATCGAGCGCAAATTGCCTCAAGACGGTTTCTTTAAAAAGCACCTCTTGTTTTCGACAAGCACCGTCTTTCCCACGACGACAACAGCTGCCACGACGGCTATTCAAAACGGCCGCTCGCCCAATGAAAACGGCTGGATCGGCTGGAGCCAGTATTTTAAGGAAGTCGATGACTTTATCGTTCCGTTTTTAGGAAAAGGCTATTATTCTAAAAAGGACTATGGGGCTGATTATGTCTATAAAAAGATACCTGTCAGCACCACTAAAGATGATCTGATCGCCAAGGGTCTTAAAGCCGATGAGATCTATCCGGCTTTCCGTCCAGACGGAGCCAAAGACATCGAAGATTTCGTAGCCAAGATCAAAGCTGCTTCTTATGGCGATGACAGTTATATCTATGCCTATTGGGATGAGTATGACAGTCTGATGCATAAAGAAGGCGTAGACAACAAGCTCAGTGACGATTATTTAAAAAGGGTCCAAAAAGCTTTTGCAGAAGGCTTAAAGGATCTTAATAAAGGCACGCTTGTCGTAATCGTTGCCGATCATGGTCTTGTGGATATCAAAGAAGAGATCAATGTCTATGAAACACCTTTAAACGACTATCTGCTAAGACCGACTTGTGTTGAACCACGTTCGACGGTCTTTTATGTCAAAGAAGGTCAAAAAGAAGCGTTCGCTAAAACGTTTAAAGAACTTTATGAAGATGACTTCATCCTTTTAAGCAAAGAAGAAGTACTTGCTTCTCATCTTTTGGGAGATCATGAAAATCATCCTCGTTTAGATGACTTTATCGGTGATTTTATGGCGATAGGCAAACATAATAAACATTTTGTCTATAATGCGGAACCTGCTGATTTCAAATTTAAGGGTGCCCATGCCGGCTGTCATATCGATGAGCTGCTGATACCGGTAATAACTTATATGGATGAAAATAAGAAAACGGCCTAGCCGTTTTCTTTTAAGATTGGATCGATCGTATCATTAATGATAGCAAGTAAGTTGTCGCAGGATCGATCAAACTTGGATTGATCTACTTCATTTAGATGCAGTTTCACAATTTCTCTTACCCCTTCTTTATTAATGACCGATGGAACGCCAATATATAGACCTTGTTTGCTATATTCGCCATTCTGATAAGCAGAAACAGTCATGATCGAGTTTTCGTTATGCAGGATGGCTGATACCAAACGGTTGAGCGATAAACCGATACCATAATATGTAGCGCCTTTTTTAGCAATTATCTTATAAGCAGCATCACGGACATTTTCATAGATATCCAACAGATCTTTAAGATCGCGGTCTTTTTCATCCAGCAATTCTAGAAGGGATTTTGAACTAACATAGGTATGGATCCATGGCACGAAAGATAGATCGCCATGTTCACCCATGACATAAGCATGGATATTGGCTGCGTTGACTTCGAAATAATTCGACAGCATGTATCTGAGTCGCGCTGTATCCAACAGGGTGCCAGATCCGATTACTTTCATGCAAGGCAGACCCGAAGCCTCTTTAAAGACATAAGTCATCAGATCGACAGGATTTGAGGCAATAATAGCTATCCCGTTAAAACCGCTTTTTTTAACTTCTTCAGCGATATTTTTTGTTATTCTGGTATTGATAGCAGTTAACTCAAGTCTGGTCTGTCCTTCTTTTTGAGCTGCCCCCGCTGTAACGACGGCAATGGTTGCATCCCTTAAATCTTTATAACTTCCTTCATAGATTTTCATCTTGCTTTGAGCATATGGCAAGCCGTGAGCCAAGTCCATCGCTTCGCCTTCGGCCTTTTCTTTATTGACATCGATTAAGACAAGTTCGTCAATATCTGTTTGCGATAATAGCGTATAGGCAAAACTCATCCCAACAAATCCTGTACCTATCAGCCCGATCTTTCTTTTGTTGTTCATAATTGTTATCCTCCACTAACATCTACAATATAACAATATAAGCGAGAATAAACTACTATTTTGACCGAAAATATTTGTTTGGACCATTATTATGCAGAAAAAACAATTAAATATATGCTAAAGTTTGCGTATATTTATATTTTGAACATGCTGTCCTGGTTTTTATCAAAGATGTTTAATATTGAAAAAAGCCCTTAAATACGGGCTTTTTACATGTATTTCACTTATTTGTATGTAAGTGGATTTTCTATATTGGTGCACCAGACAAGATTTGAACTTGCACGATTGCTCACACGCCCCTCAAGCGTGCGCGTCTACCAATTCCGCCACTGGTGCATATTTTTATTATAAATTCTTGCAACAAAATGTCAATGTGATTATAATAGCAAAGTATGGAATTCAGGAAGATTATCAATGTCGCCGTCATTGCCCATGTCGATGCCGGCAAGAGTACTTTAGTCGATGCCTTTTTGGCTCAATCACACGTCTTTGGCGAACATGAAGAGATGGTGGAATGTGTTATGGATTCTAATGATCTCGAAAGAGAAAGAGGCATTACGATCTATTCGAAAAACTGTTCGGTAAACTATAAAGACTATAAGATCAATATCGTCGATACACCAGGTCATGCCGATTTTTCAAGTGAAGTAGAAAGGATCATCAAGACAGTCGATACGGTCATCCTACTGGTTGATTCTTCAGAAGGACCGATGCCGCAGACCCGTTTTGTCTTAAAGAAATCTTTAGAGGCTGATCTTAGACCGATCCTTCTTATCAACAAGATCGATAAAAAGGATGCCCGAGTCAATGAAGTCATCGATGAGGTCTACGATCTGTTCCTTGATCTTGATGCCAATGATGAACAATTAGACTTTCCGATCTTGTATGGTGTGGCCAAGGAAGGCGTAGTCCGCTATGATGTGAATGATACCAACGAAGATATCGTGCCGCTTTTTGAAACGATCATCAAACATACGGATTATTATCCTGATCTTTTGGATGAACCTTTAAAGATGCAGGTATCAGCATTGGCTTATGATGACTATATCGGCCGTATCGGTATTGGGAGAGTTTACAGCGGTATCATCAAGAATAATGAGATGATCTCTGTTTCTAATAACGACGGCAAAAAAGAAAATGCCAAGATTGCTAATCTTTATAATTATCAAGGTTTAAAAAGAACAGCCATCAAAGAGGCTCAGGCTGGTGACATCGTACTGATCAGCGGTATCAGCGATATTGAGATCGGCGATACTATTTGTGATAAGGATGTCTTTGAAGCAATGCCGTCGATCAAGATCGAAGAGCCGACGCTCTCCATGAACTTCATGGTCAACTCTTCGCCATTCGCCGGTCAAAGCGGCAAATATGTAACTTCCCGCAACATCAAAGAACGTTTAGAAAAAGAATTGGAAGTAAATGTCGGTCTTAAAGTAGAAGCTACCGATACTACTGATACTTTTAAAGTATCCGGCCGTGGCGAACTTCATCTTTCGATCCTGCTTGAAAATATGCGAAGAGAAGGTTATGAGTTGGCTGTCAGCAAGCCGGAGGTCATCCTAAAGACGATAAACGGCCGTCTTTCAGAACCGATCGAAGAAGTGATCGCTTCAGTGCCTAATGAATATAGCGGTACTGTCATCAATAAATTAAATCTGCGTAAAGGACAGATGATCAACATCGAAGATGAGGGATCTTATACCAGGATCATTTATCATGTTCCTACAAGAGGTCTTTTAGGTTATCGCAGCGAATTTATCAACGATACTAAAGGCGAAGGTGTAATGGTCAGAAAATTCATTGATTATGAAGAATTCCGTGGCGAGATCCCTAAAAGACAAAATGGTGTTCTGATCTCTTGTGACAGCGGCAAAGCGATGACTTACGCTCTTTGGAATATCCAGGAAAGAGGCCAGCTCTTTATCTCTCCGCAGACAGAAGTCTATGAGGGCATGATCATCGGCATGGCTTCCAAGAATATGGATATGGAAGTAAATCCGATCAAAAATAAAAAGATGTCGGCCGTAAGATCAAGCGGCAACGATGAAGCGATGAAACTCGTTCCGCCTAAGATCATGTCTTTGGAAGAGGCTTTGGAATTCATCAATGAAGATGAATTGGTAGAGATAACACCGGATGCGATCCGTTTGCGCAAGAAGTATCTGACAAACTTAGATCGCCGCCGTCATCTAAGAGAAGTAAATAAAAGTGAAGAAATTTAACTTTTTTTGAGGAAAACGAGAAGTGCTTGTCAATAATATAGTGAAGGCGAATCAATAATGTTCAGATCTGATCTCTTTGCCCCTCACTAATAATTAAGTACTTCCAGATCTGCAAAGGAGGTTAAAAAAGACGATTCCCTTTCAATCTAAGGCCAGGCCTTAGATTTTTTTATTAAAATGCGTTAAAATATGGCTTATGGAAAAAGAAGGTTTGTTAAGAAGATTTATTGCCTACTATAAGCCGCATTTAAAATTATTCAGCTTGGATATGCTGGCTTCGTTTTTTGTTTCGCTGATCGGTCTTTTATATCCTATCGTCACCAGAAATATGCTCAATGATTATATTCCCAATCAGAAACTTAATCTGATCATCTTTTTTGGCGGCGGACTTTTCGTCTTGTATTTCATAAGGATGCTTTTGAAGTATTTCGTTCAGTATTATGGCCACATGGTCGGTGTCTATATGCAAAGCGATATGCGCAAAGATATGTTCAAAAAGCTCCAGCAACTCCCTTTTTCCTTTTTTGACGATCATGAAACCGGCAAGATCATGTCAAGGATGACAAACGATCTGGCGGAAATATCGGAATTGGCCCATCATGGCCCGGAGAATCTTTTTATGAGCGGCATGATGATCATCGGTTCTTTTCTTTATCTTTCGACGATTGATCTTGCTTTGACTTTGATCATTTTTATCTGTGTACCGTTTTTATTGATGGCAGCCCTGTTTTTAAGAAAGAAGATGCGGATCGCTTTCTTAGAGTCCCGCAAAAGCATCGCCAAGATCAATGCCGCTTTAGAGAGCAGTGTGTCGGGTATTCGGGTGACTAAAGCTTTCAACAATTCTTTAAAAGAAGAAGAAAAGTTTGAAGTGGGCGATAAAGAATTTGTCAAAGCCCGCTCCAAAGCCTATAAAGCCATGGGCCAGTTTTATGCTTCGACCGGTTTTATCACCGATGTCTTTAATGTCATCGTCCTTATCTCCGGCGGGATCTTTCTATATAGAGGCGACATCACTTTTGGTGATTATTCAGCCTTTATCGTTTCAGTAAATATTTTTGTAAATCCTTTAACCACACTCATCCAGTTTACCGAGCAATATCAAAACGGCGTAACCGGCTTTATCCGCTTTTTAGAAGTGATCGATGAAAAGAGCGAAGAAGAAAAGGCAGGTGCCATCGATATTAAAAAGGTTGAAGGCGAGATCGAGTTTCGCCATGTGTCCTTTGGCTATGATCAAAAACGGATGATCTTAAATGATATCAGCTTTAAAGTTGAAAAGGGCAAGACTTTGGCTTTGGTCGGCTCATCCGGCGGCGGCAAGACGACGATCTGTCATCTTTTGCCTAATTTCTACCATGTATCAAAAGGCGAGATCTTGATTGACGGTGTCAATATCAATGATCTGACCTATGCTTCACTTAGAGAAAATATCGGCATCGTGCAGCAGGATGTTTTCTTATTCGGGGGCACGATCTATGAGAACATCCTCTATGGCCGGCTGGATGCCACTTATGATGAAGTCATCGAAGCAGCCAAGAGTGCCAATATCTATGATTATGTCATGTCGCTTCCTGATGGCTTTGATACCGAGATCGGCGAAAGAGGCGTCAAGCTTTCCGGCGGTCAAAAACAGCGCCTGTCGATCGCCAGAGTCTTTTTGAAAAATCCGCCGATCCTTATTCTGGATGAAGCCACCAGTGCTTTAGACAATACCACCGAGATACTCATCCAGAAAGCTTTAGACCGCTTGTGTCATGGCCGAACGACGATCGTTGTGGCTCATCGTTTAACGACGATCAAAAATGCCGACAACATCTTAGTCATTCAAAACGGCGAGATCGCCGAAGAAGGCAATCATGATGCCCTGATGGCTAAAAACGGTGTTTACAGCCATTTATATAACCTGCAGTTCTCTTCTAAAGAAGAACGTTTAAACTTTGATCTGACCGAATTGACATAATTATTCATTATTTCACAACCCTATCACAATGATATGATTAAATAATAGACGATAATACTACCTGTCTTTAGAGGTTTGCATTAAAATATGGTGAGAAAATATTAATGAGCTACAATTTGTAGCTCATTATTTTTTCATATTGTTTCTGATTGATCATGGCATTCATGATTGGTAATTTTGTCTTT
>CALVFL010000033.1 GCA_944326825.1 uncultured Erysipelotrichaceae bacterium | reverse complement strand
TAGACATGATTTTGGCTGTTGGTTATCGTGTGAAATCACCAAACGGTATCATCTTCCGTAAATGGGCCACTTCGATCTTGAAGGACTACATGATCAAAGGTTATGCCGTTAATGAGAAGCGCTTAGAAGTTCTAAACAAGACCGTTGAGATCCAGTCAAGGATGCTGGCTACAGCTTATGAACTTGATGAAAAAGAATTATTGGATGTAATAAAAGCCTACCAGAACGCTCTTTCTTTATTGGATGACTATGATCATGGTTCTTTGGCAAAACCAAAAGGAACTGATTATATCTATCGTCTGACATACAAAGAGTGTCGAGAACTTATTGATAAGATGAAGTTTGAATCGGCTGTCTTTGGCGTTGAAAAAGAAGAAGGCAAACTGAATGGTATTCTGGCAGCAGTATATCAAAATGTCTTTGGGCAGGAATTATATCCCAGCATCGAAGAGAAGGCAGCCAATCTGCTTTACTTCTTGATCAAGGATCATCCTTTCGCTGATGGCTGTAAAAGGATAGGAGCAACGATCTTTTTGGAATTCTTAAATAAAAACCATCATTTGATAATTGATGGCAAACAGATCATCTCAGACAGCGCTCTTGTGGCGATAACTTTGATGATCGCCGAATCAAAGCCCGAAGAAAAAGAAACGATGGTCAAATTAGTGATGAATTTCCTAGCGAAATAAATCTGATCGACAATGATTTCTTATTGAAAAAGCAAACTCTAAATATGATCATCAGACCAGCGATCTTATGTGATCGCTGGTTTTTAATTGAAAACTGACTACTTAAAGATGATTCAAATTTAAAAAACAGCTCTTTTGAACAAGAACTGTTTTATTTGAAAATATAGGCGGCAAAATCAGGCCTTTTCTTCTTCTTTCTTAGAATCCTGATCTTCATATTTTTTAAGTTTATCCATAAACTCTTTTTCAGCCGCTTCTAATTCTTTTAATACTTCATCTAAACTACGACTCATATCCAAAAGCTCCTTTATAAGCCTTTATGACTAACGGTATAAAAATTAAGACAACAGCGATCTCAGCGATCGGATAGGCATACCACACTGCATCCAAGGAGATGTTTGATAAAAGGTAAGCCACCGGGATCAGGATGCCTAATTGTCTTAACATCGACTGGATCATGGAAGTAGTACCTTTGCCAAAAGACTGGAAGACGGTCGAGAAAACGATCGAAACAGCAGCCGGTATAAAGGACAGAGCGATCGTTTGCAAAGTTATTGAGGCAATAACTTTTAAGCTTTCGTCCATCTCAAAAAATGACAACATCAATTCCGGCACGAATCTGAATAATAGGGTACCGATCGTCATAAAGACTAAAGCACTGATCATATATAATCGGAAAGTCTTGAAATAGCGGTCTTTGTTGCGGGCGCCGAAGTTATAAGACAAGATCGGTAATGCCCCCTGGTTGAAACCGAAGACCGGCATAAAGACGAAAGACTGCAGTTTGAAGTATAGACTTAAACTGGTAACGGCGTTTTCTGAAAACTTGACTAAAACACCATTCATCAATGTCGTAGTAACACTTCCGATCATATTCATGATCGCTGTCGGCAAGCCGACGGCATAGATGTCTTTAACGATGCCAAGATCTAACTTAAAGCCTTTAAAATGAAATTTAACTTCATGTTTGCCAAAGATCGCTGCGCCAGCCACTACACACATACCTAAGATCTGACCGATCACGGTAGCGATCGCTGCACCAGCAATGCCCATTTCTGGGAAACCAAACTGGCCAAAGATCATGATCGGGTCTAAAACGATATTGGTAACAGCACCAACGATCAATGAGATCATCGGAATGATCATATTGCCTTGGGCCTGCATGATCCTTTCGAAACATACTGAAAGCATCTGTCCGAAGTTAAAGATCATAACGATCGAAAGATAATCATAACCTAAAGCGATGATCTCCGGGCGGTCAGTGTACATGTTTAAAAACGGCTTAGTGCCAAAGATGCCCAAAAGGACGATGAGCACTACATGCACTAAAGCGATGATGATGCCGGTCGAGGCAACATGTCCGGCTTCCTCTTTGCGCTTTTCACCAAGCCTTCTTGAAACTAAAGTACCAATACCGACACCCGTACCTAAAGCCAGGCTCAATCCTACCATCTGCATCGGATAGACAAGACCGATCGCAAACATCGCATCTTGTGAATACTGGGAGATATAGATCGTATCAACGATATTATATAAAGCCTGGATCAGCATCGAAAGTACGGCCGGTATACCCATCGAAAACAACAATTTACCTATTGGCCATGTGGCCATCTTATCACTACTTTTACTCATACCGAGCAATTATACCAAATTCAACACTTTTTTAAAAGGCGACCAGATGAAAAACTGTACTAGTGAATTGGGGAGATTGTACTTTTTAGTAATTTAACAAGATAACATTTCTATATATTTGTTCTAAGCTCTGTTTTCATTGTAGATGATACTGGATAGAGATATAATATCTCTATAAATCGGAATTTTCTGTTTTGTTAAAGGCGGATATTTTGTCCGTCTTTTTCTATTGACAAAGAAAAGGTAATGTATTACCTTAAATAAAGTAACATATTACCTATTGGAGGGCGTAATGAATTTAAAGGAAGTAATCAGAAGTGATAAAGTGAATTTTACAGGCATTGAATCATCTTATTTTCTGTTGGGATTGCTAAGTGCCTTTGAGAACAGATTTCAGACAATGGCGGATAGTACTATGAAAGAAATTAGCTGGAAACAGTTTTTTGCAATCATATGTATCAACTTATGCAAAACTCCTCCTACAGTTAAGGAGT
>CALVFL010000032.1 GCA_944326825.1 uncultured Erysipelotrichaceae bacterium | reverse complement strand
TATCTTCGTTTTCAATAACGAAAGTAATAGTCTTATGATCTCTAGAGATAGTTCCTTCGATCCTGTACTCTTCTTTGCCGTTTTCATCACGTTTTACTAACTCTAATTTATCAACAGCAGTTGCGCCACCAGTGTTATTTGTACATAAGTCAACACCAGTGATAGTCAAGACTGTTTGATTTGGATTTCCATCAACTCTAATGACTTCTTCATATACATCAGGGACAAGTATTCCTCTGTCAGTGACATCAACATTTACATTAGATGCGCCTTTCTTTCCTGTAACAGTAAATGTAGGAGCAATTCCTTCCTCCATGCCATCTCCTCTTTGATAGGAGTAGAATTGAAGATTGCCGTTTTCATCATAGTACAAACAGTTGACTGTTGTTTTACTTTCTGCACTAATAAGAGCTACTCTGTCAAAATCCTGTTCACGGTAAGAATCAGTTACAATGGTGTGCTTTCCATTGTAGAATTCGTATTTGAAGCCATTGAGATCTCTCATGGTGCTTTCTTGAGGAGTAGTAATACAGTTACTGCTGCTAAGTTTTAATGGTCCATTGATCTCAAGTCTGACATGTGATCCTTCGTCTTCCAATACATCTACCACAGTAACAAATGGAACCGGCTGTTCAGGAATTTGATAATAACCGGCGGAATAAGCATCATCTCTATTAGAAGTAAGGTCGAAACTCAAATACTTATCTGTGTCTTTTACAATATATGTACCTTCAACTCCGTCTTCAACGACTGTTAAGTTTTCTAGGCTTTTGTACGTTGTCTGTATAAAGCTGTCATCATATGCATGTACTTTGACTGAAGCTCCTTTTAAACCGCTGAACTTGTCAAATTCTGTAGAACCGTTAGCATTCGGCAATTCTTCACCATAGATCGGATGCAGACCGTCATTTACAAATCTGATAGTGAGCTGATAACTGCCATCATCTAAGGTCTTGCGGTCGACCACTTCAAAGTGACCTTGACGATCGCCGGTCCTCGTTGCGTCCGGAGCAATACCTACCCACTCGGTATCTTCGTCAGCTAATACTAATCCTTTTTCGGCTTCAAGATATTCTTCGTACCAGCCCTGCATTTGACCAATATTGTCTTGGATCTCGTTTTCGCCATAATTACCATTAGTGCGATTATGAGTAATGCCCCACATATTTATAACAGGAACCAGAGATTCTGTCGTATATAATTTAAGATCTACGGTACCATTAGTAGGAGAATACTTGCTATTGAGTTCTGAAACCAACAATCCATAATATCTGGCATTCAGATCAATGACCTGTTTATCAACTTCTTCTTGACTTGCTTTAGGATCATCAAGAACACCTTTAGCATCCTCCAGTTCTTCGCTGAAATATTTGAAGAAACTGTTATCGCTCGTATAGTCCTTGACCTTGTCATATAATGCCTGAAGTTTAGTCTTGTCGGCTGATGGCATTTCAGGAATATGATAATAACCGGCGCTAATGCTAGGATCATCTTTTCCCGATGCTGTGATACGGAAGGTTAAGTATTCGTATCCTTCATCTACAATATATGTACCCTCAACTCCATCTTCAGTCTCAGTGACATTCTGAAGACCGCTAGACATCTTAGAAACCATATTAGCATCATATGCTTCAACCCTAACGCTGCAGTTTCTTAAAGAAGTAAATTTCTTAAATACCTTGGAGTCTAATTCTTTACCATAAATTGGATGCAGACCATCATTAATAAATCTAACAGTTAATTGAAGTTTATTTTCGCCATCAACATTAACAGCTTCTGTCTCCACCACTTCAAAATGACCTTGATAGGTTTCTTGACTGGTTGCTGCTTCGCCAAAGATACCGATCCATTCTGTAGTATCATCAGCAGATACTAATCCTTTTTCAGCTTCAAGGTACTCTTCATACCAACCTTTCATTTGCCCAACGTTACCAGAAGCTTCGTTTTCTTGGTAGGCAGGAACAGTTTTGCCATGGGTAATGCCCCACATATTGATGACTGGAATTAGTGATTCGGTAGTATACTTAGTTAAATCTATATTTTCTGGATCATACTTAGTATTCAATTCAGATACTAACAAGGCATAGTACCTAGCATTTAGCCAATTATATTGACGATCAACTACTTCTTGAGTTGCATCAGGATCATCTAATGTCTTCTTAGAATTAGTTAATTGTTGTGTGAAATATTTAAAATACTCATCATCACTTTGGTAATCTTTTACTTTATCATACAATGCCTGAAGTTTAGTCTTGTCAACAGCAGGTGCTACAGTAACATCAAACGATACTACTGCTCTCTTATCACCAATCTGACTTGTAGCAGTAATATTATATGTTCCGCTGACTGTTTTGCCATCATCGCTTCCTATTAACGGAATTTCAATTCTGGTATGATTGCCATCGATTGGATTATCACCGTCTTCATCAGACCATGCTTCATAATACTTGCCTTCAGCACCAGTTACATTAACGCTTGCAAAGTCAAGATCTAATCCTTCTACAACCGCAACCATGGTTCCGTCAAACTTTTCATTAATTACGATCGGACTTTCTGAATCATATTTCCACTTATATTCATTACCGTTAACAGTTACGGTAACAGTTGGAACATATTTTTCATCACCGCCGTTTGAAGACCAATAATCTTCATCACGGTATTCGTGGACAATCGTCCATTCACCATCAGGATTACGATAAATAATATGGCCAGTATAAGCACTATCAGAATCTACAGTAAAAATACGAGCATAGATTTCACCGTCAGGTAGATCGTCAGTAGTTATAGTATATGTTTCATTGTCAACATCTGCATTGTATGTCCATTCCACGCCATCTTTTTGAGTAACGTGGTTAGGATTGCGAGTGCTGTTTCTAACTTCATCAATCGGCACATCCAAAGTAATTGTAACCTCGTTAGATGTTCCCTCTACTTTTGTGAAATGAGATTCAGATGCTTCTACTTCTAATAATCCGAAAGCTTTTTCAAGTTTAGCAACGATTGCATCTACCTCTTCTTGAGTAGCTGTCTTATCATCATAAACATTATGTCCTTCTTCTCTGGCGGCTACAAAATATGCCCAATAAGTATCGATATACTTGATACCGTAATTATCAGTTAAAGGATCTGCTTCATCTAATAGTTCTTTTAGTTTGACCTTATCAACATCCTCTTGTTCGCCGCTTACAAACACAGCTAAAGCTGTTTCTAGGTCATTTGCAGCTTTCGTGATCGTTTCAGCATCTGCATTTGGATCATCGAAAACTTCCATCGCTTTTGCCAATTCAGCCTTTAAGACATCAAGATCGCCTTCGTAAAGACCAGGAACTCTTTCCGCCGCAATAATAGTGGCATTAACCTCATCAATACGGGCTGACAATACTGCTTTATCAGGATCAGTTGTAGGATCGTACAGTCCTGAATAAGCGCTATTTAAATTAGCAAGTGCTGTATCAACTTGTTCTTGGCTGGCACTGTCGTCTGTCAATACCTTTTTAGCATCTTTCAGGGCCGCTTCGAAAACAACCCAAGAAGAATCGGTGTAATTGCCTTGTTCTAAAGAAGCAACTTCCTCGATAGCCGCTTCTAAGTCGGTCTTGTCAACAGAAGGAGCTTCGACCACACTTTTTATATCCCAGTCGACAACAGTTTGCGCCTGCATGGCATCGCTTTTAACATACATGCTATATGTTCCAGCTTTTGGTTCGCCGGTTTTTAAACTTACCAATGGAATTTCAATACGAGTTTCAACACCCGGCATATCGTAAGTGTAATATTTAGCACTCTCGCCCTGACCGGTTAATTGAACCGAGATCTGACTGATCAATTTGCCCTCGACAACGACGACTGGTGTTCCTGTAGCCACCTCGATCGTAATGTCGGCAACACCGTTTCCGTCATGATAATATTCTTGACCATTTGTCGTCAAACTAACGGTTGGTTTAGCGATCGTACCGTCATTATAGCGATAATCAGCAATAACCTTCCATTCCCCGTCAGCATCTCGATAAATGACATGGTTGGTAGTTTTGCCATCAGTATCCAAAGTTACAACTTTTTTATAGAATTCACCTGTTTCTGGCACTTCGGTGCAAGTTAATGATTTATCTCCGTCATAAACCCACTTGCTGTCTCCAAGACCGCTCATGTTAGATTTTTCGATAACACGGTCAAGAGTCAATGTTACTGTCGTACCTTCTTGATTAATATCAGTCACAACAGAAGGGCCTTCTTTAACTTCTTCAACTGTAAGTTTAACATCGTAAGCTGTTGTATGTTCTTCTCCTTCGCTGTCTTCAGAAGTTACATAGAAAGTATAATAACCAGATTCAACCGATTCTAAAACACATTCAATCTCATCGCTGCCGGATGTAAATAAAGGTCTGACTGTTTCTTTAGAAGCATCTATATAATTGAATTTAGTAAAATTATCTCCAGTAACAATGAATTTTACTTCATCATCGCTGTTTGCCATAACAGCAGTCGGACTTGAACCAAGTTCAGTCTTCGGTAAATCATAAGACTTATCGCCAACAGTAAGTTTTGCCGTAGGTTCAACAACAACCGGTTCTTTCACTTCTGAACGATATATCTCAACTTCGCTTGTCGATACACAATCGACTCCCTCTTGAGCATAAAGTTCAAGCTTAACATACTTTGCCCTTGTAGCAGTAAACGAAGTATAGGTCATATCTGCACTGGATACATTGACGTTCTCTTTAACTGGTGTCCAATCAGAACCATCCATACTCAAATAAACACTGAAATGATCTAGTTGAGTTAGATGACCAGCACTTCTAGGCTGAACTCCAACTTTAGAAATGTCCATCGTTTCACTTAAAGTGAAGGTGTAAGTTTGAGGATGGGCCAATTCTACACCGTTCAATACACCATCGCCATTATAGTTGCTGTTGGTGTACGTGTCTGGATTTCCGTCTAAACTGTATTCCAATGAGTCAGAATTTCCTGTCTCACTTGGACCAAGAGATCTGGCTTCAGCTAAAGCTATTTCTCCACGGCTAAGTTTAACTTCAACGGTTTCCGCTGCAAACACAGTGTTTACAGGCAATAAAGAAAAGACCATCAAAGCAATCATCAAAAAGCTCGTGGCCCTTTTCTTTATACGCAAAAATGATTTTTTCGACATATACGCATGTCCTCCTATAATCTTATAATACCCTCCCCCATGTTGTCTGCGCAAGAGAAAACGTTTTCATTTTTTAATTATTTTTGCATTTTTTAACAATCCCATCTTAACATTCTGTACGACCATATAAAAATTATTACGTTCAAACGTAATAACTATCTATTTTTAAAAGTTATTACGGTTAAGTGTAATAACTTTTTAATAAAAAAATCTGCAAGCAGTATCATTTGTCTGCTTACAGATTACAAAATCAAGACATATCAGAAGTAAAATGGATCTTCTTTTTGACAATAGTCAAGACATCTTTGAGATCGCTGATGTATTCATTGGCTTTAGCGTTATCCAAAGCTTCCTTTTTGTTGGGGTTAAAGTAATAACCTACCGTATAACTGCCGGCATTTTTACCAGCCATGATGTCCATGACTGAATCGCCGACATAGATCACTTCATCACGAGCGAATCTGCCGTCATGCAATACTTTATTGATGCCTTCAGGATCAGGTTTTTGTTTCTTGACATCATCACAGCCCACGATATCATCGATATATTCCAAAAGATCATAAACTTTAAGATTGCTTTCGACAGTATCATGTTTCTTGGTGGATACAATGGCAATATTGTGACCTTCTTCCTTTAAAGTTTTTAAAACTTCTTTAGCGTTAGGCATCATCTTATTTACTTCTAAGAAGATCTCATCATTATAGATCCGATACTCTTCCAAAAGTTTATCGACATCTTCATTCGGGAAGTATTTTTTAAACATATCTTCTAAGGCCGGGCCCAAGACTTCGGTCTTAACTTTTTCAGTGAACTTATCCTTGCTGCTGTACTTTTCAAACAACATCTCATAAGTCTTTTCAATACCGTTTTGCGTATCTAAAAGCGTACCGTCAAGATCAAAGATAACGGTCGGCTTAGGTTTTTTAAAGAACTTCTCAAAAGCTCCAACATAACCTAAAACACCGATAAGGATAAAAATGATCGAGGTGACTTGAGCCATTCTCAATGGTCCAAGCATCAAAGAATCGGTACGATGTCCTTCAATAAAGAAACGGATCACGCCATACCACATAAAGTAGGCCCACATCAGATCGCCTCTTTTATTCTGGAAACGTTTTAGGATAAAGACGATGATGACAAAGCCGATGATGCATAAGACACTTTCATAAAAGAACATCGGTTCATAATAACTGCCGTTTATATACATACCGTCTTTTAAAAAACTTAAGATACCGTCAAAGTAGGAACCATCAACGATAGCCCCATGAGCTTCTTTATTGACGAAGTTGCCCCATCTTCCGATGGCTTGTGCCAATAAAACATTAGGCAAGATCGCATCAGCCATTCTTAAGAAAGAAAGACCATGTCTTTTAGTATAGAAGTAAGCGACGATGATCGCTCCGACCAATCCGCCTTGAATAGCTAACCCGCCATCCCAGATAGCGATGATCTCCAAAGGATGAGTGATATAATAACTGAAATCATAGAAAGCACAAAACCAGAGTCTGGCGCCGATGATCCCGGCCCACAGAACATAAATGAAGATGTCCTCGATATAATCATCAGGATATTTCATCCTGCGGGTATTCCTGAGTGAGATTATAAAGGCTAAAAAAGCTCCGGTAATGATAAGCACCGCATACCATTGGATCGATAATGAACCAAAACTGACAAAAGTACGACTATTGGGAAAAAACTCCATTTACTTCTCTCCTTCCATTTCCTTATCTTTTTTTTCGATCGCTTCTCTGACCCGCTCTTTAAAAAGTTTAGCAGCGTCGATACCCTGATTGATCAAGCGGAAATTGGCTACTGCCGATTCGATTATGACCCCCATCGAGCGCCCTTCTTTAACAGGGATCTCCATAAGCGGAATGTCCAGACCTAAGATATTCATCGTTTTTCGATCCTCGATACCCAAGCGATCTTTGGCCTCGCCTGAAATAAAAGGAGTCAATTCGATGATCAGGTCGAGATTGGATTGTTTGATAGTAGAAGTAGTACCATAAAGCAAGGTCACATCGATAACGCCTACCCCCCTAAGCTCAAGCATATTTTCTAAAAGCTTTGGAGCTCTGCATACCAGATCATTATGAACACGATATATATCGACACGATCATCAGACACTAAGATATGACCTCTTTTAATCAGCTCTAAAGCTAATTCCGATTTACCGATGCCGCTTTCTCCCTTAAGCATTACACCCATGCCGTAAATATTCATCATTACACCATGAAAAGTATCGTTTGGCGCCAGCTTTTCATCGAGGAAAGCGATTATCTGGACCACTAAGCGGAAAGTCTTTTCTTTAGAGATAAAGATCGGAAAATTCTTTCTTTGAGCGATCTCCAAAAGTAAAGATGGACATTCGTTATTATCAGAAATAACGATACATGGCGTATAACCATCGGTTATCGTATTATAGCGATCGATAAGATCAGGATCATCTTTAATGTCTTCCAAGTACTCAAGTTCTTTATTTCCTAAAATATTAACTCTTTTAAGATCGTTGGATCGAGTATAACCGGAAAGTTCAAGTCCCGGACGATTGACATCCGGTACAATGATCCAGCGGTTTAAAGAATCGTCATTGCCCGATATCTGTCTTAGATCGAAAACATCTTTTAGATCCCGCACATAAACTCTTTTATCAAAACTCTCATTTGCTGCCATATCGTTTTACCTCTAAAACTTTCTTTAAATATTCGCCAGTATAGCTGTCTTTGCATTCTGCAACTTTCTCAGGAGTGCCGCATACCATGACTTCTCCGCCTTTGTCACCGCCATCTTTACCAAGATCGATAATATGATCGGCACATTTCAAAACATCAAGATTATGCTCGATGACTAAAACTGTATCTCCACCTTCAACGATCTTATCAAAGATCTTGATCAGTTTTTTTACATCGTCACTATGTAAACCGGTCGTCGGCTCATCCAGTACAAACAATGTTTTGCCGGTCGCCTTTTTTTGCAGTTCGCTGGCCAGTTTTACTCTTTGCGCCTCTCCTCCAGAAAGAGTAGTAGCACTTTGACCAAGTTCAATGTAGCCTAGACCCACTTCATATAAGACCTGCAATTTATTCTTGATCTTAGGGATATTATTGAAGAATTCAAGAGCTTCCTTAACATTCATCTTTAAGACATCATAGATCGACTTGCCCTTATATTTTACAGCCAGAGTTTCTTCGTTATAACGCTGACCATGACATTCTTCACACTCGACATAAACATCCGGCACAAACAACATGGATATTTTTTTAACACCATCACCCTGACACGCTTCACATCTTCCGCCTTTGACATTAAAGGAGAAGCGGGATTTGTCAAAACCTCTCTCTTTGGCATCGGGCGTCATAGCGAAGAGTTCCCGAATATCATCAAAGACGCCGGTATAAGTAGCCGGATTGGATCTTGGCGTACGTCCGATCGGATCTTGAGAGATCGCTACGATCTTGTCGATATTTTCCAAACCTTCGATCTTTTTATATTTACCGGGCTCAATGCGTACCCGATTCAGATTTTTCATGACTGCCTTGGTAATGATCTCATTGACAAGTGTCGATTTGCCGCTGCCGCTGACCCCGCTGACGCAAGTGAAAGTACCCAAAGGCAAAGATACATTGATGTTCTTTAAATTATGCTCGCTGGCCCCATATACCTTTAAGTATTTGCCGTTGCCTTTGCGCCTTTTGGATGGTATTTCGATCCGTTTTTTATGACTCAGATACTGTCCGGTTATCGAGCCATCAAAGTTTAAGATCTCTTGAGGAGTACCGGCAAAGACAACCTCACCGCCATCATTCCCGGCTCCAGGCCCTATATCGACGATATAATCACTTTCCATCATCGTTTCTTCATCATGTTCGACGATGATGAGCGTATTGCCAAGATCACGCATATTCTTAAGCGAGCGGATCAGTTTACCGTTATCTTTCTGATGTAAACCGATGGAAGGCTCATCAAGCACATATAAAACGCCTGTCAATCCCGAACCGATCTGGGTAGCCAGTCTGATCCTTTGGGCTTCCCCGCCCGATAAAGTCATTGCCATTCTATCAAGCGTCAAATAGCCCAGTCCGACATCGATCAAAAACTTCAAACGATTCTTAATATCTTCTAAAAGCAAACGGGCTATCTCAGCGTGCATCTTGTCTAATTTCAAGTTATTTGTCCACTCGTAAGCTTTCTCGATCGACATCGTCGTATATTCATAGATATTCAAACCGCCAAGTCTTACACATAGCGCCAGCTCATTAAGTCTTGAACCATGACACTTGGTACAGGTAGATTCTTTCATAAAACTGCGGTAATAATCTTTGATCATATTGGAAGTAGTTTCTTCATATCTTCTTTCGATCATCACTTTAATACCTTCAATAAAAGTATTCTTGGTATATTTAGTACCGCCGCTGGTATTTATCTCGTATTTGATCGGTTCTTTAGATCCGTATAAGATGATATCCATCTCTTCTTTGGTAAACTTGTTTAAAGGTTTATCAAGATCGATGCGATAATGATCGCATAAAGCTTTAAAATTCTGCCACTCTACCCGATCACTGTCCACAAAGTTCTTATAGTATTTAATGCCGCCCTGTCTTATCGATAAAGAATCATCAGGGATGAGCAGATCCCTATCGACTTCTAAAGTGATGCCTAAACCTTTACAGTTATCGCAAGCCCCTAAAGGCGAGTTGAAACTGAATAATCTCGGCTCAAGTCTTGGCAGGGAGAATCCGCACTTAGGACAGGCATAATTACTTGAAAAAAGGATCTCTTCTTCTGAAGTCTTGCAGACAGCCAAGCCATCTGCCAATTTTAATGCCGTTTCCAAAGAATCGCTCAGTCTTGATTCAATGTCGGCTTTCTTTTTAATACGGTCAACTACTACTGATACCGTATGTTTTTTATTCTTTTCAAGCGGTTTAGCCTCATCGAGCATCATCATCACACCATCCACATAAACTCTTAAATAACCCTCTTTTTTAAGATTTTCAAAAACATCTTTAAAAGTACCCTTTTCCCGGGTAGCGATCGGAGAGAGTATCTCAAGCCTGATGCCGTCATCTAAACTCATGATCCTTTTGACCATCTGCGAGATAGTCTGCGCTTCGATCGGCTCATTGTGTTTAGGGCAATACGGTACGCCGCATCTCGCATATAACAGCCTTAAATAATCATAGATCTCGGTAACTGTTCCCACTGTCGAGCGGGGGTTATTGGAAGTGGTCTTTTGATCGATGGAGATGGCTGGCGATAATCCTTCGATCTCATCGACATCCGGTTTTTCAATGCCGCCTAAAAACTGGCGGGCGTACGAACTTAAAGATTCAACATATCTTCTTTGTCCTTCGGCATAAATCGTATCAAAAGCCAAAGAAGTCTTGCCGCTTCCTGAAAGACCGGTCATAATGATCATTTTATTTCTGGGCAGCTCAAGATCGATATTCTTCAAATTATTGACTCTCGCTCCCTTAATCTTTATTACTTCATTTTTCATTTACTACCTCAAAAGAACAAGTAACTGTCCGCCTATATTATATACTAAAAACAGCTCTCGTTCATCGCATATAACCCCAATCACTTGCCCCAATCTTATAACAGCAATGTGAACTAAGCGTGAAGCATTTAAAAGTATTCTGACCCTTTCGATCTAAAATGACCGCTTATTGATCTTAACTGTCCTGTTTGACATTCTTTAAAGGATAAACCTTAATCGTTCGTCTAAATTTATTCTATAATATAGGTATGAATAAATACCATGTTGAAAAAGAGTATAAGATCTTGATAAATAAAGAAGAATTCACAAGACTTGTCAATAATATAGAGTTTGATTCGATCATCAAACAGACCAATCATTATTATAGTGCTAAAGATAATATGGGGATGCGGATCAGAGAGATCGATAACAAGTTCACCTTTACTTTAAAACATTTCATAAACAATGAAGTAAGAGAATATGAATTCACCATTAAAGACAACGACATCAACGATCCTAAGATCAAAGCAGTCTTAAATGAACTGGCCATTGAAGATCCTAAATATCTGGGCGATCTTAAAACTGTCCGTTATCTGAAGAAATATCCTAAAGGCGAGTTATGCATTGATGAATCAGCATATTTGGGCATTAAAGATCATGAGATCGAATATGAACTGTATGATGCCAAAAAAGATGACATCAAGACCTTTAAAACTCTCTTGCAAAACCATGGCATCGCCTTTCACATCAGTGATGTCAGCAAATATACTCGTTTTCTAAAAAGGAGGTCCGCAATGAAAACATTGATATTCTGTGCCCAAGGGCATGAAGAGTGCGAAGCATTGATCGTCTATGATCTACTAAAAAGAGCTAAGATGGAAGTGGAGTTAGTTTCGATCAGCGATGATCTTTTGGTAACTTCTTCCCATGGTCTTACCTATCAGACAGACCGTTTATTCAAAGATGTTGATTTCAGCGAAGTTCAGGCTTTAGTACTGCCGGGCGGTTTACCGGGAACTGATAACCTTTACGCTTTCAAACCGCTAATTGCCAAACTGCACGAGTTCTATGAAGCCAAAAAACTGATCGCTGCTATCTGTGCCGCTCCCAGTATCTTCATTAAAGAAGGCTTTGTGAGCGATGAAGAATTTGTCTGCTTCCCAGGCTTTGAATGTTCTAAAAAACCAAAGACAGGCAAAGTCGCCATCAAGGATAACGTCATCACCGCTAAAGGCTTAGGGGCTGATTTTGAATTTGCCCATGCCATCATCGCTTATTTAAAAGATAAAGAAACTGCTGATGCCGTTTTAAAGCAGATCCAGTATCAGGAGTAAAGATGAACGCTCAAGAATTTATCCAAAAGTATTATATCGACCGTTATAATACTGATTCCCGCAAGTATGATCAGACTTATAACACCTATCATGACAAAGAGATCCTGCCTTTATCGATCGCCGACATGGATTTCAAGACCTGCGACAAGATAACCGAAAACCTTGCAAAGATCGCCAAGAGAGGCATCTTTGGCTATACCTATCTTCCTTCAGATTATGAAGATGCCTTTATAAACTGGCATAAACGCCATCATGGCATCACTTATCAAAAGGAGTGGCTTTCTTTCACAAATGGAGCCGTAACCGCCATCTTTGATCTTTTAAACTGTTTTACAAAAGAAGATGATGAGATCCTGATCTTAACGCCGGTCTATCATCAGTTTAAAAATGCGATCCTGACTTCTAAAAGAAGAGTTGTTGAATCGCCGCTTATCAATGATAACGGTTATTTCACGATCGATTATGAAAATGTCAAAGACAAACTCGCCAGACATCACATCAAAGCTTTTATCTTGTGCAATCCTCATAACCCTGTCGGAAGAGTTTTCACAAAAGAAGAGCTTTCTAAACTTTTTGATCTGCTTATAAGCCACGATGTTTTGATCATCTCTGATGAAGTGCATAGCGATCTGATCATGAAAGGTTTTAAACACCAGCCAGCTTTAGGGATCGATCCTGGGTACAACGATCACATCATCACGATCACCGCTTTATCAAAGACGCTGAATCTGGCTGTTTTTGCCCATACACAGGTCGTTATTGCTGCTAAGGAATTAAAAGAAAGATTTGATGCCTATAATCAGATCCATCATTTAGGAATGCCTTTGGTCTTTAACGCTTACGCCTCTTACTTTGGCTTTAAATATGCCGATGAATGGTTAGACGACCTGATCGAAGTCATTGAAGATAATTATCGGATCGCTCAAAAAATCCTTGATAAATATGCCCTGGAATATACGGTTCTAGAAGGAACTTATCTGATCTTTATCAACCTCGAAAAAGTATTAAACGGCATGGACATCAAAGAATTCATGCTGAAGAAATGGAAAGTATTGCCAAGTTTTGGCGAAGCTTTTGATAAAAACTATCAAAACTGGGTAAGACTTAATTTAGCTACTTCTGATAAAACAGTCAAAGAAGTATTTGATCGCTTAGATGCGATCTTGAAAGGATGATATTATGAAACTTGTAGCTTATTACTCAAGAGGCGGCGAAAACCACTTTGGAGGACAGAAGATATATTTAGAAAAAGGCAACACACAAAAAGTGGCCGAACTGATCGCCGATAAACTGGGGGCTGATACCTTCAAGATAGAGCCGCTTGTACCATACAGCGAAAATTATGACGAATGTGTCAGGGAAGTCGTAGCTGATTTTAGAAACAATGCCCGTCCTGAACTTAAAGAAAATCTTGAAAGTATCGATAAATACGATGAGATCTATTTAGGATATCCTAACTATTGCGGTGATATGCCAAAAGTCGTCTATACTTTCCTTGAAAGTTTTGACTTTACTAACAAGATCATTCACCCTTTCTGCACTCATGAAGGAAGCGGTCTGGCCAACAGTGTCAAGGGTCTTGAAAGTGTTTGCCATAGTGCGATCATCAAAAAACCTTTAGCTTTGAAAGGTTCTTTAGTCGATGAAAGCCGTGATGCAATCTTAGACTGGCTGAAGGAGGAATAAGAAATGATCATCTATATTGCCGGACCTTTATTTACCGAAGCTGATCAGGCTCAAAGAAGACTGGAAGGAAAGCTGATAAGCGAGATCATCAGTGACAATGATCTAAACGCCAGACTGATCAGTCCGATCGATCTCAATCCTGATGATGATACTCCTTATGCCTCTAAAGACATCTTTTTGAATGACTATCGATACATCAAAGAAGCCAACGCCATTTTCTATGATCTGGCTACTGAAGACAGCGGCACCTGCACTTGTCTTGGTGTAGCCATTAAAAGATATATGGATCATGAAGATGTCAGGATCTATCCGGTATTCTCCGATTCCCGTCTTAAACGCAACGGTCTAAAAGGTCTGGAATCATCACTTGGCTATAATTCTTTTGTAGTGGGTTCTTTAAAAGCCAATGACATTGAGATCTTTTATAGTTTTAAAGATGCTTTAACTAAATTCAAAAAGGATTTTAAACTTAAATGAAGATCATCATCTCGCCAGCCAAAAAGATCACTGATAAGAATGATTTTGAATATCAAAACTCTTATCCTTTATATCTGAAAGAAGCTTCCGTTCTTTATGATCATCTTAAAAGTCTTGATCTTTTAAAACTTAAAGAACTCTATAAAACTTCTATGGCCATTACTGAAAAGATGTATCAAACGATAAGAAATACTGATATAACCAGACCATACTTGACAGCTCTTTTCGCTTATGATGGCATCCAATATAAATATATGGCTCCTGATGTCATGAATGATGATGAGCTGGCTTATCTGAACGAGCATCTTTATATCCTGTCTGGTCTTTATGGAGCTTTAAGACCATTTGATCTTATCGTTCCCTATCGTTTAGAGATGGGCAGTAAGCTTTCTATAAACGATCATAAAGATCTCTATGATTACTGGCATGATCTTTATAAACTCTTTAAAGATGAACTTTTGATCAATTTAGCCAGTGATGAATATTCTAAAGCAGTGACCCCTTATCTAAATAACGTCATAAATATCCGTTTTAAAGAAAAGAGCGGCAATAAACTTTTAGAAAAGGGCATCTATGTCAAGGTAGCCAGAGGAGCGATGGTCAGATATATGGCTGTCAATAAGATTAGTGATCCTATAACTTTAAAGGGATTTAAAGAACTGGGTTATAAATTTAGTGATGAATTATCAGATGATAAAGAATATATCTTTGTAAGGGAGGGATAAGATGTTATTTATCTGTTATGAAAAATGTTCAACCTGCAAGAAGGCTGAAAAGTTTCTAAATGATCATGGAATCACTTATACCAAAAGAGCTATCAATACTGATAATCCCACTTATGATGAACTGAAAAAGTGGGTCAAAATGAGTAACTTGCCCATAAATAAATTCTTTAACACTTCTGGCAAACTCTATCGGGAGCTTGGCATCAAGGATAAACTCAAAGATATGAGTGATGATGAGATACTGAAACTTTTAAGCACTGATGGGATGCTTGTGAAAAGACCGCTTTTGATAAGCAAAGATAAAGTATTAGTCGGTTTTAAAGAAGAAGAATATCAAAAGTTAGATGAAGAACATTGATCGGTAAGGGATCTATCGATCTGTTTATTCAACTACTTTGTATCTCATTCTGTTTTTATACTTTCTGACTTTTAATAATCCATAGTCTGTAAATTTAAGCACAAAGCCTCTTATCGTAGCATAAGCGGCATCTTTATAATCCTTTTCCAGCTGTTTAGTCGAAAATTCACTCGTTCCATATTTTGAGATGACGTACTTAAACAGTTTATCTTCTTTGGGAGTGATATTTCCTTCATCCAGGTAATATCCATATTTATCAAAAAGATCATCAAATCTATCTTCTATCTTGTTATAGACATTATTTTTAAAGTAATTGATGAAGGGCGTTACATCGATGATACCAGAATATCTTTGATTATTTTCAACTCTTTTAAAAGCGGCATAATATTCTTTGCGACTTTTTTCAATATATAAAGAAAAAGGCATAAAAAGCGCTGATCCATAACCCCTTTCTAACAAAAACCATAAATGCATCAATCTGGCAAACCTGCCGTTACCGTCAAAATAAGGATGCAGATACGCCAAATAAAAATGGATGATTATGCCTTTAGTCAGATCGTCGATTTCATCATCGGCATTGATGAAAGCTATCAGATCATTCATATAATGGTTTAATTTTGTGTGCTCAATGCCGGTATGTTCCAGTTTTGAGCCGACAACATAGACAGCATCGTGACGGTAATGTTCATCATTCAAAAGTTTATGATCGTCATCCAAATAATTGCCGATGCTCAACTGATAGAGCTTGTAGATATTGACCTCATCGATCGTATTGTGAGCCAAGATAAACTCAAAACCCTTTTTTAAACCATAGATCCTTTCTTCTGCTTTTTCTTTTGGAGCATTCCCGCTCAAGATGCTTCTGACACTGTCTTTGCTGAAATCGATACCTTCGATCTTGGCAGTAGCTATCATCTCTTCTTCTATATTTTTGATGCCATAACCGTCATCTCTTTTTTTATACATCTTTTTAAAAAGATCATAACTAAAATGGCCGTTTAGATCGGTATAGACCAGTTTATTTCCTTTAAAATCTTTTAAAGGCAGCTGCTTATAATAAAACGCTTTCAAAATATTCAAATATTCTTTGAAATCTTTTTTATATTTGTTGTCCATTTTTTGATAATCATCTATATGCTTATCTTTTGATATTTCAATAAACTTCTGTATTTCCATAATTGCCCCGATATAAACTAGTATCAATTAGTATCAGTTTATAGTATTCTATCATCCTTTATCATTAATTGCAACTAAAGACTGCCCATATAAAAAGAACCTCTATTAAAGAGATTCTTGAACGATCTTTATTATATCTTCTGGTTTATAAGCGATATGATCGGCGCCGCAGTCTTCTAACTCTTTGGCTCCTCTAAAGCCCCAGTCAACGCCGATCGTGATCATACCAGCGTTCTGGCCAGTCTTAATATCGGTATTTGAATCTCCGATATAAGCCGCTTCATTAGGATCAAGATCCATTTTATTTAATATCTTTAAAGCCAAAGTCGGATCAGGCTTTTTCTCTATCCCTTCAACATGCCCGTAAACATCAATAAATTCAATGCCCTCTAGGCGTATCTTGGCCAGTTTCTTTACATA
Organism: uncultured Erysipelotrichaceae bacterium; assembly: GCA_944326825.1. GTDB lineage: Bacteria > Bacillota_I > Bacilli_A > Erysipelotrichales > Erysipelotrichaceae > JAHHTG01. Next base: position 56,227 of record CALVFL010000032.1, on the reverse strand, counting down.
TTCATCATCTTTATTGGAATTGATGGCCAGTTTGATGCCTTTTTCACTTAAACTTTTAAGCATCGCCACGATCCCTTCATAAGGATAAGAATTGTTCAGATAATTCTGACTGTAATAATAGACGAATTTATTTAAAGCTTCATCTTCAATATCAAAGGAACATTTAGCCGGCAGGCTCTTTTTGACAAGATCTTTAAAACCATGACCGACTAACAATTTATATTCAGCATAACTGTGAGTCTTATAGCCATAGTCCTCTAACATGGCATTGACGCTGTCGCCAATGTCGCTGATCGTATCTAAAAGAGTACCGTCAAGATCAAATATGACACCTTTGATCATTGCATCTCTTTCTTAAGATCGTCGCTAAGACCGGTCATCTTTTCATTGAGCTCCGTTTCGATCTTGCGCAACTCGATCTGAGCTTGTGCTCTCTTGGCACGTCCTTCTTCCTGAACTCGTTTTACTTCATCCAAGGTTTCGATCAGTTTAGCATTAGTGCTTCTAAGCGTTTCAATATCCACAATGGCCCTTTCAGATTCTTTAGCTGTATCAACAGTAGCTGTCTTTAAAAGTTCAGCATTCTGATTGAGCATCTTGTTGGTCATCTCTGTAACTTCATTCTGGGCTTTGATAGCTTCTTTAGAATGTGAGATGCCCATCGCAATAAGCATCTGTGATTTCCAAAGCGGGATCGTATTGACTAAAGTCGATTGGATCTTTTCGACCATCTGAGTATCGTTGTTTTGGACAAGACGGATCTGCGGAGCCATTTGAATGGCGATGACTCTGGTGAGTTCTAAATCGTGCAGTTTCTTTTCAAAACGGTTAATCGCATTTTCTAAATCGCTGGCTGCCTGAGCATCTTCCGGCAGTTTAGAAGTCTGCGCTTTTTCTTTGAGTTCGACCAGGTCTTTATTTTTAACTTCTTCAAGTTTCTTCTTGCCGGCCAGGATATACATTGTCAATTCTTTAAAATTGAGCAGGTTTTTATCATATAGCTGATCCAGTAAAGCGATGTCTTTCATTAAAGTGATCTGGTGATCTTCCAAAGCTTTCGTGATCTTTTCGACATTGTCGGCTGCCTTATCGTATCTTGTCTTTAAGTTAGTGATCTTGTTAGCCTGTTTTTTAAAGAAACCGAAAAAGCCGTTGTCTTCTTTTTCTTCGATCTCAAAACCTTTTAATTCTCCGATCAGTTCCGTAAGCATATCACCCACATCGCCTAAATCTTTGGTGCGGACATTCTTTAAAGCGCTCTCGCTGAAATCAGCGATCTTTCTTTGAGCGCTGCTGCCGTATTCTAAAATGGTATTCGTTTCCATCACATCGATCTTCTTGGAAAAATCGTCAACCATCTTCTTTTCACTGTCAGTCAGTTTAGTATCTTCTAACTTGACTAACTCTTCTTCTTTTACTTCTTCTTTTTTTTCTTCTTCACTCTCTTTACCATCAAGCGTTAAAGTGATCTCTTCAGTTTGTTTTTCAGTCATAATTTCATCCCTCTTTTTTATAATTCTACCATATCTTTTTACCTTAATAATAGTATAATATTTTTGTGAAAAAAGGTTTAAACAAAGACAAAAACTTCTCTTCGATCCTCTCGCTTGATGAAAGGGTGGTGGCCGCTTTGCCTTTTGGGGTGTGGCTGATCTACCATCTCATGTCATCACTCATCTTCTTTTTAAGCGTTACCACTTCAAATATCGATCTTTTTGAAACTTTGTTTATCTACATCAATAACTGTTTTTCTTTTGTCGATCTCGTTATCGCTTTGATAACTCTCTGTTTCTATTTTTTAGAAAAAAGTTCCCGACTGGTCAAATATTATATGCTGATCTATCTCACGATCGATCTTTTTTTGCCGCTTTTTATCGCCTTGCTTAGCTTTGGGTTGGCGTTTATACCAAGTTATTTCATGATCGTTATCATCGTCATCATCTTCGGTCTTTTAGAACTTATATTGATGGCTTTGAACTTTATGGCCATCTATCACGCTGCACTAAGTATCAGGATCGATCTTAAATTCTTGTCTTTTTTCGCTAAGAAATGTGTTAAGGAGTAAAAATGTTCAATACTAAATATCCCAAAGAGAAAAGTAAACTTTTTAAAATAGAAGCCAATCTTTTATGTGTCTTGAGCTATTTTATCGGACTTGTCGGAATCGTTCTGGTTTCTTATGCCGACTTTGATCTAAAATACTATTATCTTTTGGCTTTAGTGCCGATCATCGCCCTCATCTTTGAAAAGGACAGTGAATTCATCCGCTTTCATTCCTTTATGTGTTTGATGATTTTATGGCTGGCTCCGATCATTTTAAATATCCTGTATCTTTTATTTGCGAAAATGGGAATGTATTATATCGGGGTGGGTCTTTCGCTCATTTTTATACCGGCAATGTTTATAAGCGGGATCTATTGTCTGCTTAAAGCGTATAAATACTACTTGGTAAATATTCCGCTTTTAGGTAAAATAATCTTGTATTTAGCTAATATATAAACTATTAAGGAGGAAATATGGGTCTATTTAAACATGATGCACGAGTGATAAAGTTTGATGTACTGCGTAAAGCTGCTGATCTGGCTTATGCAGGAGAATTGACCGAGGAAAAGATGAATGCTTACTACAAAGATCTTATTCCCGGCACTAAAGCAAATTATCGCTGCTGTGTTTATAAAGAAAGAGAAATATTAAGACAAAGGGGCCGCCTAGTCAGAGGTTTGATGGCCAACGATGTCGAAAAGAATAATCCTAAACAGATCGTTCAGGTCATTGAAGCTGCTTGTGACGGCTGTACGATCAGAAAGATCTTAGTAACTGACAACTGCCGTAAATGTATGGCTAAAAGCTGTATGGCTTCTTGTAACTTTGGAGCTATCTCGATGGGTGAAAACAGAGCCGTCATCGATTATGACAAATGTAAAGAATGCGGAGCCTGTGCCAGAAACTGTCCTTATCACGCTATCGTGGTGACAGAAAGACCATGCAAGAGTGCCTGCCCTGTCGATGCGATCGCTTGGAATGAAGACAATATTGCCGTTATCGATGAAACGAAATGTATCAACTGCGGCCGTTGTGTTGCCGCTTGCCCGTTTGGAGCTATCGAAGATATTTCGTGGATCGTGCCGGTCATTGATGACATCAGAGAAGGCAAGAAACTGATCGCCATGGTCGCTCCATCGATCCAAGGCCAGTTTGAAGGAGTTACTTTAGACCAGATCAAAAAAGGCATCATCGAACTTGGTTTCGCTGATTGTGTAGAAGTAGCTTTAGGAGCTGATGCGGTAGCTAAAAAAGAATACGAAGAACTTAAAAAACATAAAGAAGCCGGTGTACCGATGACGACATCCTGTTGTCCAGCTTTTGTCAATATGGCCAAGATCCACTTCCCGACTGTCTATGAGAAAAATGTTTCCACGATGGTATCGCCAATGATGGCCAGAGCTGCCATGATCAAAGATGAAGATCCTGATGCCGAGATCGTCTTTATCGGACCATGCCTCGCTAAAAAGCAGGAAGCCATGGAAGAGCATACCAATGTCGATTATGTCTTGACTTTTGAAGAACTGGCTGCCATGTTTATCTCAAGACACATCTATTTGAAAGATTACACAACTGATGATACTACATGGGAAGCATCAGTACATGGCCGTAACTTCGCTCAAGGCGGCGGTGTTTCCAAGGCTGTCGTTGAAGCAGCCAAAGAAGCTGGCGAAGAGGGCATCACATCTTATTATGCCGATGGAGCGATGGAATGTAAGAAACAGCTGCTCCTTATGAAAGTGGGACGCTTCAACTTTGACATCTTAGAAGGTATGTGCTGTGATGGCGGCTGTATCAATGGTCCATGCGGCATTTCCGATGCTGCTGATGTAAGAAAGCGCATGAATCAGGAAAACATAAACAAGAAGGAAACGATCAACGAAGTCTTGGATAAAGTAAACTTTGAAAATCGTGATCTTCACTTGCATCGTGAAAAATAAACTAGCGAGTCATATACTGGATCTTCAGTATATGACTTTTTATTATGGCTTTAATGTCTTTAGATGATCAAACAGTTATTTTGATCAGTTGCAGGATATGATAAAATAATGATAAAATTAAGATAAATAATTTTAGATAACTATACACGGAGGTAACACAATGATACAGATCAGACCTGTTTCAGATTTACGAAATAAATTTCCAGAAATCGAAGCACTCGTCAACGAAGGACAGCCGGTCTATTTGACTAAAAACGGCTATGGAGCAATGGTCGTGCTTAGTCTTGAGGAATATGCAAGTCTTGTCGATAATGTGGAAATGAAACTAGACGAAGCAGACAAAGCAGCAGAAACCACTAAAGAAAGATTAAGTCATGAAGATGTGTTCCGGAATATAAGAAGCGAGATCCATGACAAATAAAAAATATAAGCTTCAATATCTGCCTTTGTTTAAAGAGGATCTATTAGAAACACTTGCTTACATCACAAATGTATTAAAAAATCCGGATGCAGCAGAAAAGCTGGCCAACGATGTGGAAGCAGCAATACTGGAACGCTTAAATAATCCAACTATTTTTGAACCATATCGATCCATAAGAAAGAGAAAATATCCATACTATCGGATCTATGTACGAAATTATGTGGTTTATTATGTCGTGATTGAAGATGTGATGGAAGTTCGAAGGTTTCTTTATGGAGCAAGGGACAGAGATAAATATTTATAAAAGTTACAGGTAAGTGATCAGCCAAGATCTGCACGATCAAACCATGTAGCTATAAAACATGAGAAGTTAATGATCAAATGTATTTTTTGGTATATCTTCTCATTTAAACTAAGAATCTATTAAAAGTCGCAATATAACCTGTGGTTTTTATATCCAAAATCAAAGCTATACAATAAGCTTTATAGACTAGTGAAAAAATAAACAAACTGTGTTACCATGAATGGGTAAAATGACAAAATACTTTCGCTTGATCTATAGATAATAATTAAAGGAGGCCTAAAATGAAATTATTAGAACGGATTAAAGTGGGCAATCTCGAACTCAAGAACCGCATTATGTTTCCGCCGTTAACTACCGGCTATGAAGAAAGAGATGGCTCGATCGGAGAACGCAGTTTAAATTTCTATACTCGTTTAGCTAAAGGCGGAGTAGCTTATATCGTTATCGGTGATGTGGCGCCAGTCAATACTGCTTCACCTACGCCTAAACTTTGTGACGATCGTCAGATCCCGACTTTTAAAAAACTGGCTGATTCTTTACATGAATATGACGCAAAACTGGCTTTACAGATCTTCCATCCGGAATATGATGTGCCAGGTGTAGGCAAGATGATAATGGCGGCAAGAATGGCAGGCATGGAAGCTCAAAAAGCCAAAGAAGCCGGCGATATGGAAACCTTTAATGCCAAGATGGCTGAATCTCAAAAGGTTACAAAAGAAGCCTATGGCAAACTGCATCATGATATGCAGCATTTCGTGAATGAAGCCACTAAAGAACAACTGGAAGAAATCAAAAAGTCGATCGCTGAATGTGCTAAAAGAGCGATGGCAGCTGGTGTTGATGCCATCGAAGTTCATGGCGACCGCTTGCTTGGCTCGCTTTGTTCAAGTGTTTTAAATCACCGCAGCGATGAATACGGCGGCAGTTTTGAAAACCGGACCCGCTATGCTTTAGAAGTAGTAAAGTCTATTAAAGAAGCGGCACCATCGCTGATGATCGAATATAAATTGCCGTTCATCACTAAAAATAATGATGGCAGTGATCGTGGCAAAGGCGGTCTTTATGAAGATGAAGGCGTTGAATTTGCCAAACTTCTTGAAAAAGCCGGCGTTGATATGATCCAGGTAGCACAAGCTAACCATACCGGCAACATGGGCGACACGATCCCGCCGATGGGTGATGTGCCATATAACTGGACTTTGCCGATCGCCAGAAAAGTAAAAGACGCTGTTAATATTCCGATCGCAACCGTAGGAAGAGTAGTCAGTGTTGAAGCTGGTGAAAAGATCTTGAATGATGGCGATGCCGATATGATCGGTTATGGACGCTCCCTGCTATGTGATCCGGACATTGCCTTAAAAGCCGAAAGAGGCGAGCCGATCAGAGAATGTCTTAACTGCAACAAAGGTTGTGTCGATGCCATTCAGGGACGCCGCTATATCTCTTGTGTTTTGAATGCTGAAAACGGCGATGAAGGCACTGTCTTTATCAAAGAAGGCAACGGACATAAACATGTCGTTGTCATCGGCGGCGGTATTGGCGGACTTGAAGTAGCCAGAGTATGTGCTAAACGTGGCTATAGTGTCGATCTATATGAAAAAGAAGATCGCTTAGGCGGTCAGATCAATATCGCAGCTATCCCGCCACGCAAAAGCGAGATCATGCGCTCGGTCGAATATTACGAAAAGATCTTACCGACTTTAAATGTTAATGTTCATCTGAGTGAAGAATGCACAAAAGAAGCTATGAATGAAGCTGATGCCGTTATCGTAGCGGTTGGTGCACATGATATTGAACTTAAAGTTGAAGGAGCTGATAGCGCTAATGTCGTGTCAAGCTGGGATGTCTTAAGCGGTAAAGTTAAACCAAACGGTCATTGCATCGTGATCGGCGGCGGTCTGGTAGGTACAGAAACGGCTGAATACCTTGTCGCCAATGGACATGAAGTTTCAATCGTTGAAATGATGGATAAGATCGCAAACGGCGAATCTGGAACGATCTTGCCGCTCATCATGAAAGACTTCGCTAAAGCCAATGTCAAACAGTATGTCAACACTAAAGTCAACAAGATCGAAGATGACGGCAAAAAGGTACTGGCTACCGATACCGCCAACAATACTGATCTGGTAATTGAAGGCGATACTGTAGTGATGGCCGTAGGTTCTAAAAAGAATCTCTTTGATACTGAAGGCGTCAATAAACCTGTCTATTATGTGGGCGACTGCTCTGGTGATAGAACAGCTGACATCGCTTCAGCTATCAGAAGTGCATATCATGCAGCTAACGAGATCTAAACAAATTTAAACTCTCTAAACAAAAGAGCTGTGTAACAACTCTCTGATCAATGATCATGAGTTTGCATAGCTCTTTTTAAATTAGATTATTCTCTTAAAAATCGTAATGTGTCCACATGCTCAATATTTTTATGATCTTATCTTTTTCTAAAACCTCATACACAAATCTATGTTTAACATTGATCCTTCTTGAGTATGCCCCGCTTAAATCTCCCAGCAGTTTTTCATACGGTGGCGGAGTTTGGAACGGGTCTTTTCTGACAAGTTCTATAAGCGACCTTGCCTTTTCATCTAATTTTGCAATGTCTTTTACTGCCTTTTTTGTATAGACGATTTTATACACTACCACTCTACCTCAGATTCAGGAACGCAATCATCAATAGATGTATTCAATCCTTCTACTATTTTTTCTTTTGTCGCAGGCATAGAATATAAATATAAAGTTTCCATCATACTGTTATATTCCTCTTCACTTAAAATTACGGCGTTCCCTTCCTTGGTGGTAATATTTACAGGTTCATTAAATTTAATTGTCTGCTCCAATATGCCAAAAATATTTTTTCTGAAATTAGTAACGTTAATATTAAGCATTTTCTGCTCCTTTCTTCATGTACATTATAGCGTACATTATATTAAAAAGCAACTAATTCAGTATGTCTGCTTATTATACGAACCAACAAACAAGCTAGAAACTTGAATGGCTATCCATAAAAAGATCATCACATCTTAAGTTGATATTCTTAAAAAAACAGATTGTTGTCTATTGACAGATTGGTTGATGAATTAGAAAAAAGAAGCTGTTATCTCTGATCTTAAAGAATGGAGTTCCCTCAAGGCCAGATGAGTTAAGTAAAGATTATCTTAGTTACATCAAGAATTATAAAATTTAAAAAGTTTAGTTCACAAAGATTTCAGAAATCTCACATCATTCTAACACAAACAAATGCAACAATATAACCGTACAGTTAGTCTAATACCCCACTTTTCCCCTTTGTTTAATTAGCTAGCTGTGAATAATACAAAAGCCATATCGCCTCGTTTGGAGGCTTTATGGCTTTTTTGTTTTAGAAATGTTTATTTAAGTATCTTCTTTGCAGACTGTTTAAAGCTAATTCAAGTCCTGATATAAATACACAGCCGATGACGATCGAACAAGCATCGACAACAGTCTTTAAACCATCATTTACTGCTGCTGTAATATCGTTATTAATAATATCGAGGACCGTATAATACATCTGTCCTCCAGGAACGAGCGGAATAAGAGCAGCTATCAAAAAAGTAGTGGTCGGACATTTCAAGATCCTGGCCATGATGCCGGAGATGATGGAAATGACCACGCTGGCAACAAACAAAGATAAGGTCGAGCTGTTGTTAGTCAATAAGACATTATAAACGACGCCGCCGATCATGCCGTTTAAGGCTGCTACTAATAATTTAGTACCTCTTAGATCAAAGATGATCCCAAAACCCAAGGAAGCAAAGAATGTCATCAGTCCTTCAAACATCTACATACCTCCTAAAAGCGATAAAACGATACCGCTTCCCAAAGCGATAGCGATAGCGATAAAGATCGCTTCGATCGCTCTTGTGATCCCCGATACCAGATCACCGCTGACGCTATCTCTGATGGCATTGGTTATCGCCAGCCCCGGCACCAGCAACATTATGCTGGCAATGATGACGATGTCCCTGTCAACTTTAAATATAGTTGCCAATACAATACTTAAAGCTGTTAAAAAGGCCCCTGATAAGAGATGTTTAAAAAAGACCGGGAATTCTATCTTTTCTAAAAGGCTTGTCAGCAATTTTGTACAAAAACCTACCGGTATTGCCACCAGCGCATCATAGAGATCGCCTTTATAAAAGAAGGCAAAGCCAAAAGCACACAAAGCCCCCGCCAGACAAAGCATCCATGTCGAATAGCCTTTTTCGTTATCGATCTTATCTAAAAGTTCATCAAAAAGATCTAAATCAATCGGTTTGCTGCATACTTCTCTTGATAAAGAATTGATCTTATCGATCTTAAAGAGGTCATAGGAAGAATAATAAACTCTTTTGATATTATGATAAAGTTCACTTTGATCTTTAAAAGAGAAAGAGATTATTAAAAGAGTCGGGGTCACATAGGCATCAATAACACTGGCTCCATAAGCTTTACAGATCCTTTCCATTGTATCTTCTACTCTATGGACTTCCGCTCCGCTTTTAGTCAGAATGATCCCTACTTTAGTCAATATCTTAGCTAACTTATTCCCGAATACTTTTTCCACGACTTGATTATAACATCTATATGTCATATTTTTGTGGTAGAATTATTTTATGAAAAGATGGAATATACTTTATGAAAACACTAAATTGCCGATCAGGATCGTCGTTTTCGGCTGGGTCTTATTGGCAATAGGTTATTTAATAACTAACGATAATGTCAATACTTTCTATACGATAACTAATCCGGTCATCCTGATCATTGCCAGAATATCTTCGCAGATAGGTCATGTCATCATCATGAACATGCCGCTGATCTTTATGATCGGGATCGTGGCTAAAAGAGCCAACAGCGGTGCTCCGGCCCTTTTTGCGATAGCGGGTTATATCACATATCTTGTGGTATTGATGTTATTGGGGCCGAATGATTATTCTGCACAGGTCTATACCAATAATCTGGGTATTTCCTATGCTATGCAAAGCCAATCCGGCTCAAGTGTTCTCTATCCAATGCAGACCGGCATGGTGGGATCATTCATCGTCGCCATGATCACAAGATACAGCTATATCAAATCAAGACACCGCAGCATCTATAGTCTGCTTGGTTTTACTCACAAAGATACTGCCGGTCTTATCTACAACATCATCCTTTGTGCTTTGGCTGGTGTGGCTATGGCTTATGTCTGGCCGTATGTTGTGGATATGATCTTAGATCTGATCGCCTGGATCGCCAGCGATATTTCTGATCCCTTACATTTAAGTGCTTACGGTATTTTAGACAGAGTGACCTCTGTTTTAGGTCTTGGCAACATCGTGCGCTATCCTTTCTGGTATGGCATTGAAGGCGGCACCTATTCATCACTGGCCGGTCAGACGATCCTTGGCGATGTCAATATCTGGAAAGAGATGCCTGGTGCCCTGGCTTCGTTTAGTGGTGCCGGACGTTTCATCACGCCTTATTATGTCATCAATATGTTTGTATGTCCTTCGGTCTATCTAGCTTACTATTTCAGTTACAGCGACCGCAAAGAAAGACATAAGATGATCCTTTATACGGCCGGAGCCATGATCTTGTCATTTATCTGCGGCAATCCTTTGCCGATGGAGCTGCTTCTTTTATTCAATGCCCCTCTTTTATTGATCATTCACTTGTTGCTGAGCGGTTCGCTCTTTGGCATCTTATTTGCCAACAATGCCTTTTTAGGCTTCAGCTATTCCGGTTCTACCGTCAGTGCGATGCCTGGAGCTTTCCCGGACTTCATCATCAATGCCCGGACTCCCCAATACATCCACTCGCTTTTAGTCATCGTTGTCATCGGACTTATCTACGCTATTATCTACTTCTTGCTTACACGAGGTTATTTTGAGTTTGCTGCCTATGATATCGTCAGTTCCAACCGTTCTAAGACGATCGCCCGCAAAGTCATCGACGCTGTCGGCGGTATCGGCAACATCACTACTTTAAACAGTACGCCGCACAACCTAGAAATACGGATCGAAAGTTTAGAAGATGTATCCTATGAAAAACTAAAACAGGTCGGGGCCTGGCGAGTCAGGGAAACCCGTGATGAATTAGTCTTGGAATTCGGTTCTTCCAGCACTATCCTGCGTAAAAATATTCAAAAGATCATCAATGAATCAAAAAGAGTCTATAAAGAGAATTAAATCTTCTCTAACGACTCTTTTTTAAATGCCTGACAAGATAAAACAACAGATAATTCACACTCAAAGCGACGATGATGCCGATCGTCGTATCGACAAGCCTGTTGATCGCAAAACTGAGCGGACTTTCATCCATGTGATTGATCGTCACCGATAAAAAGACGACACAAGAGAGAAAGGTCGAATTCTCCTGATGGATCATGACCGAAAAATGAATGACCGGTATCAATAAAAGCGATAAGACAAGATACCTTAGAAGCATCTCATCAAAGCCTAAGATATTCTGCTCAATAAAAAGAAACAGCGCTCCGGCAAAGGCGCCGATAACGGTGGCGATCTCACGGTTTTTAGCCACTTTAAAACTCTTGTCCATATCTTTCTGCACACAAAGGATAGCGGCTATTGCTGCATAAAACGGCACTCCTGCTTCTCTTAAATAATCGATCAGAAAACAGATAAAGACTGCCAAACAGGTTTTAACAGTTCTAAGTCCGATATGAAAGTGATTCATGTTTAAATGATAACACTTATACTTTATTTTAACTACCTCAAATCACTTTATGACAAGGCTATGATATATTCCTTACATATTTCTGAACTTTCATTATTTCAAGGCGGTAATATGCTATAATGACCTTACAAGGAGAAAAGGATTATGAAAAAGATAATATTTCTGATCGTGTTTATGACTTTAGCCATCACGAGTATCGAAGCTGATTCTTTAGAAGATCTTTTTGACGGTGATCGCTATTTGCCAAAGACCGTTTCTAAAGAAGTCGAGCTTGCTGATGATCTTAAAGGCGTCATGGTCGCTCATGATGAAGGTTTAGTCCTTTTGGGTACTGATCATAAGATCACTACTTCTTTTCCTGTCTATGATTTTGAAGTCATCGATGATCTAAGTGGCGATGGTATTAAAGATATTGCTGTTGTTTTTGATACTTTTGACTCTTATGACAATATCGCTTATCTTGATGGAAAAAACGGTGAGATCATAAAGTCGGCGGCTCTTAAAAGAACTTCATACCAGGGAACGATCGAAACCTATTCCAATGCCTATATCTATCAGCTGACTTATGAAGATGATAGACTATATGTTTTAGCCGATCATAAACTTGTCGTTTTCGATATGGATGCCAGCGAGATCTTCTCTTTTGAAGCTAATGACAATCTTTGGGACATCGCTTTTTTAGACAATGATCAAATAGCACTTATCTCTCAAGACGGTCATCTTTATTATCTTGATAATAACGGCGAGCTCCAGCATGATCTTGACTTGACATCTGAAGATATCATCGATCTTGAATATCAAACATATCCTTTTAAATGGAGCGCTTTTGATCTTTTATATAAAGACGGCCGATTATTTGTTGCCCTTGAAAACGATCTGATCAGCGTTTTTGGGGATGATGGCGTCAAGATCAAAGACATTGAAGTCGGATTATATGATCCTGATGAACTCTTGAGAACTTATGCCGATCTCAATTATTATCTCTATTCTGGCGAAAAGATCGCTTTAAACAATCTTCAGTTTTCTTATTTCAAGAATTACAAACTGGAAGATCTTGGCGACAAGATCCTTGTCTTAGGCAACTTTGGCGATGAACACTGTATTGCCGCTCATGAAGCACCCAATTCTAAAGGGTTGGCTTTATTAGATCCAGTATCTTTAGAAATCACTGCTTTGACAAGTGCAAACGGCAATGTCTTAAGCGGCAATACCTTATATCAAGAAGATGATCAGACGATCATCGCTCCATTAAGTACTAAAGAAAACACTTTGACTTTAGGAGTTTTTTCTAAAGATGATCTTTCCATTATAAAACAGGTTACTTTTGATCTGGCCTATAATGGTTCTAATACCAAAATAGATCTGAATTATCTAAACGATGAGATCTTGGTTACGATCATAAATGAAGGTCTATATACTGTTGATGAAAGTTTAGATGAGATCGCTGTGCTTTTTGATTACAGTCAGGCTAAACTTTTATATCACGATGAAGATAAACTCATCGTCAGATTCGGACTTGACGGCATCGCTGAATATAATGACGATCTTACCTATACCAAGCTTACTTTAGGCAAAGAATACAAGAATACTTCCGGTTATAAATTATTGAAATATGATAAAGAAAGCAATACCTTAGCCGGCATCGTCGATCATAAAAATGAAGACGGTGTTTACCGCAGCGATATTATCCTCATTGATCTTGATGAAGATGCCTTTATAAGTCAAGAACCTCTTGTAAACAGTTATTATTACGAAAACGGTAAACGCCATACCCTCTATTACACCTTTAACGATCTCTCTTTCATTGCTGACCTGAATGGTGATGGCTATAAAGAGCTGCTCATTGACAATTTGATTATTGATCCTGTCAGAGTGAAGATCTTATATACCATCGATACTTATATCAAAGATAACGGCAAACTTCTTTATATCGGCGATGTCAATGAAGACGGCATCAGTGATCTAGTCAATGTGAATGATAAAAACGCGACTCTTTATACTTCTAAGATCAGCTATGACTATGTCAGCTATCAAAAGACCAGGACCGTTTATGAATTTGAAAGCGAGAAACTGGAAAATCAGACTTCGGCCACGATCGTCAAAGACCTCAATTCTGACGGCATAGCCGAAATCGTCGTGAACGGCTATAACGATAAAGATATCCAGGTCTATGAGATCCTTTCAGGCAAAGACCTTGAAAGACTATTTGCCATTCCTGAAAACGGCGTGCTTGATATAAACAATGGCCGCTATACTTTTACTGATACCGATTACAACAATGACGGCGTAAATGACATCATCTTCAGCTTCGGCGATGGTGAAGGGGAGATATACAGCGGTAAAGACGGTACATTATTGTACTTCTATAACTATTATTCCTATGGCGAAACCAGTGATTCCTATATCGACTACTATGGTTATGAACCTGTCGCCTTTGATCATATCATGCCTTTTGAAACGGCTGATGAAAATAATTATATCGTTAAGATCAATGATATGAATAACGATGGCAAAGATGATCTCGTCTATTTTGAAAGAGATCCTTACAGTAGAGATCCCTATTTATGTTATGTGGATGGCGCAACTTTTGAGATCATTAAAAAAGATGCTGTCAGTTCTTCGATACGTTCTGTTCCTGAAATAAAGGTCTTGGATGAAGAAAGGATCTTGTTTTATGGGGAAGGCGGGGCCTATATCTACAACATCAATACTTCTTTAAAAGAAGTAAGCTTCGATATAGCTGTTAAAGATGTCTTTAGCAGTATGGATCAGCTATTTATAAAAGATAATAATGATGAACTTTATCTATACAGGCCTGAAAATGATCTGAAGATAACTGAAGCAAAAGAGGAAGGATCTTTGCTAAAGCTGTCTTTTCAAAAACCTGAGCTGATCGAAGTAGAGATCATTGAAAACGGCAGTGTCATCGCCAAGACCACCGATAATGAACTAACTTTAAAAATGCTTAAAGGAGAACATGATCTGGAAATAGTCTTTAAGGATATTGACGCTACCGGCATCATCCAAAATCTGCATCTAAGCATCAACAAAAGCGATACCGTTACTTATATCGCTATGGCTGTCGTAGTCATCCTTTTGATCCTTTCTATAGGAATGATCAGCAAACCTTTGCTTAATAGATATAAGGGGGGCAAGAAAAGATGAGTGTTTTAAAACTTGAGAATGTAAGCAAGTCTTTTAAGAGATTTAAAGCTGTCGATTATATGTCCTTTAGTTTAGATGAAGGAAAGATCTATGGTTTTATCGGCCCAAACGGGGCAGGCAAATCCACCACGATCAATATGATCGCCGGTCTTCTTAAAGCGACAAGCGGCACTATTACAATCTTGAATGAAGATGTATCAAATAAAAATATCCGTAAATATCTTGGCTTCAGCAGCGAGTTTCCGGTCTTTTATAACGATATGGGCTGTTTAGACTTTTTGATCTATATGGGTACGCTTTGCGGCATGAGTTATAAAGAAGCTTATAAAGAAGCTCTCTATCTGATCGACCGTTTGGCTTTAAGCAGCTTTGAGAATAAAAAAGTCAGCTCATTTTCAACCGGCATGAAAAAGAAAGTCGGACTGGCTGCCGCCATCATCCATCATCCTAAGCTGATCTTGCTGGATGAACCGACCGCCAACCTTGATCCTGACAGCCGTTTAGAGATCATCGAGATCATCAAAGAATTAGCCAGCGATAATAAAACGATCCTGATCAGCTCGCATGTGCTAAGTGAGCTTGAAACCTTTATCGATAATGTACTGATAATTCAAAACGGCAAACTGGTGCTTGATGCCTCGATGGAAGAAGTACAAAGAACATCTGATAATGCCACGCTGATCATCAACTCTAAAGATCAAAGACTGAGGGCTTTTTTAGATCATAAAGCTTATATTTACACTTTAAATGATGGTGTTTATAGAGTAAAGGTCGATAATGATGCAAAGAGCAGCATTAAAAAGTATATCGTAGAAAACGATATTGACTTTAAGGAACTGTACGATGAAAATATGTCGCTCAACGATCTTTATGAATCGATCACGAAAGGGGAAAGACATGAAACAGATCATAGCTAGAAATTTCCGCTCTTTTTGGAAGATCTCCAACCTGATCTTTATGGGCTTTGGCATCGGTTTTGTGGTAGCATTATCGCTGCATCTTTATGGAAAAGATACGATCTTTTCCTTTGAAGAAACTGTCGGACGTTATAATGTCGATTATCTGACGATGTGTGCTTATGTCTTTATCTTTGGTATAGCCAATATCTCTTTGATCATCAAAACGGCTGATACCTTTACAAATGAAATCAAAAGCGGAACGGTAAAACTGCTTTTTATCAAACCGCTTTCCCGCAAAGAGATCCTGCTTGCCAAAGTCTTAGGCAACTTTTTAGGCTCACTCAGCAATCTCTTGTTTTGTCTTTTGATGGCTTCATCTTTATATATTGCGATCGGCAATCTTGACATCGATGTGGCGATCAATATCTATACGATCAATATAGCGATATTTTTAGGCGGAGTGATCGAGATCTTAACGATTCTGGCTCTTATGAGCATGTTGGCGATCTTTATCAAAAACAATGTATTATTTACGATACTCATGATCTTTATCCTTTTTATCGGGGCCGGAGTTATCCCTGTCGCTGAAAATATCGCCAGCAATACTTATTATGATCTGCACTTATACTGTTTTGATCTGAGTTCACAACTATTCACGCTTATCAAAACTTTTGCAGAACCTTTAAATACCGTTATCGGTACTTATTCTGGAACCTTCAGTACCTTTATGATGACTACCTATTCTCTTAATGATCCCGATTTCATCATCGGAAACAGCTTTGGATCAGCATTCAAAGATCAGATCGGCCCTTTGATCATCATGACGGTCTATCTCGCAATAACTGTCTTCAGTATGCTGGCTTCGATATTAAGATATGATAATATGGATATAAGCTAAAAGTCACTTTAAAAAGTGGCTTTTAATTTATTTGGTATTTTTAGGGGTTATTTCTATCCGGGCAGATACTAATCTATAAAAATAGTTTTATAATAAGTTCTGTCAGGGGGATAGAAATGGAAAATACCAAACGGGATTCAATGCTGCATGACGCAATACCGTCACTTATCAATAAACTGGCTGTACCGACGATCGTCAGCATGCTCATAACATCTTTATACAATATGGCCGATACCTATTGGGTAGCTCAATTAAACAACGATTCTGCTACGGCTGCTGTCGGCATCGTCTTTGCGATCATGGCTTTGATCCAAGCCGGAGGTTTCTTTTGCGGACATGGTTCAGGCAATTTTATATCCCGGATGCTTGGAGCTGATAAAATCATGGAAGCTAAAAAGATGGCCACGACCGGTTTTGTGTTAGCCTTTATCTTAGGAGCGATCTTAGGAGTAACTGGTCTTATCTTCATTGAACCTTTAGCCAGGCTTTTAGGTTCCAGCGAAACGATGCTTCCTTACAGTATTGCCTATATGTCATGGATCCTGCTTGGAGCGCCGATCATGATGGCTTCGCTAGTCATGAACAATCAATTACGTTTCCAGGGAAATTCTTTTTTCTCGATGATCGGCATTACTGCCGGTGGTATCTTGAATATCGTTTTAGATCCCTTGTTTATTTTCGGTTTTGATCTAGGTATAGCCGGAGCTGCCATAGCTACTATCCTTTCTCAATTCATCTCCTTTATATTGTTGCTTTGGGGAATAATTAAAAGCGATTCTTTGACTTATTCTTTTAAAGATATTCATTTAGACAAGTATCATCTTATCAATATCTTTAAAGGCGGCTTCCCGTCATTATGCCGTCAGGGCATCTCTTCCATATCGACAGCCTGTGTCAATCTTTGTGCCATGCCTTTTGGGGATGCGGCGATCGCTGCCGTATCTGTCGTCAATCGTATCATGCAGTTTGCTTTCTCGGTCGTTATCGGTATCGCTCAAGGCTTCCAGCCGGTCTGCGGTTATAACTATGGCGCCAAGTGTTATAAAAGAGTAAAAGAAGCCTTTAAATATACTATCAAAGCGGGTACGATCTTTACGATCATCATTTCGCTTTTGGCTTTTATCTTTGCCGATAATATACTGCATCTTTTTCAAAGCGATGCTTCGCTCGATGTTGTGAATATCGGTTCTGCTACTTTGCGTTTTCAGTGTCTGACTTTATTCTTGACCGTATTTGTAACGGTAGCCAATATGATGCTGCAAGTGGTAGGCAAGACGAAAGAAGCTTCTTTTTTGGCTGCTTTAAGACAAGGTATCGCCCTTATTCCTGCCGTTATCATCTTATCTAACCTCTTTGGCATCCTTGGGCTTGAAATATCTCAAAGCATTGCCGATATTATTTCTTTAGCTTTCAGCATTCCGTTAGTTATTTCTTTCTTTAAGGAGATAACTGACAAAGATCCTGTGGCACGTTGATAAACTATGCCTTTAATATTCTTTGAGCAAAAATGCCATGTATAATGGCAATGTCAAAACATTATCCATTTTCCCTATGTTGTAATCACCTAATTTTATCGCTTTTTCAACATGGTATTTTTCCGGATGTTTTAATATTGTTTTTGTACTCTTGATATTCCCGCTTGATGATTTGACTTCAATAAGCGTGCACTTTCCTTTATATCTAATAACAAAATCTATCTCTAGACCGCTATCCTTATGAAAATAATACAGCTTTCTTCCCATTTTATAGAAAATATCAGCTACCAGATTTTCAAAGATCGCCCCTTTATAACCGTATAAATTTCCTTTTAATATGTCGTATTGAGTACCGTTTTCCAGCATACTTACAAACAACCCGCAATCACACATATACACCTTAAATACATCTTCTTTGGCGTTGCCCTCTAAAGGTAATTCTGTATTATTCAAATTATAACAACGAGTTATTATTCCGGCATCTTCTATCCATTTTAAACATCCTAAATATTTAGAAGCAGTCGATCCCTTTTTAATGAGTGAATATTGGAATTTTTTATTTTCTTTACTTAGTTGTTTAGGAATGGACCTGAAACATTCTGTAATATGTGATTTATCTCTTTTATCAGCATATTTTATCATATCATCTTCATAAGAATAGAGTATATCTCGCTGCATCTTTAATACTTGATTCAACTGTCTGTTGCTTATAAAGGTTTTTACTATTTCCGGCATTCCGCCAACGATCGTATATTGCAATAAAAGCTGTCTTAAATGTTCGTGCAATGCCTTTGGTATAGGTTTTTCTTTTTCTAAAGAATCACTTAAAAAGTGTATTATCTTCTCATCTATACCTTCGGCCCACAAATATTCCTCAAAATCCAAAGGATACATGGTCATCACCGTTTCTGATCCTACAGGTATCGATCTTGGTTCTTTCCCGTATCCTTTAACACCTAAAAGCGATCCGGTACCGATAACGTCATAGCGCCCGTCATTATTAAAAAATTTTAAAGCAGTTCTGGCCTCTGGGCATTCTTGGATCTCATCAAATATGATAACAGTATTCCCGCTTTCAAATTTCGCCTTATTGCCAAGCAAGGCCGACAAAAGCATCGTTATATTATCAACTTCTAAAGACCCTTCAAATACTGAAACATAATCAGGATTTTCGAAGAAATTTAAGTAAACTACATTCTTATAATTATTTTTTGCAAAATTTAAGACGGAAAAAGTCTTTCCGCATTGACGGCAACCTTTAATTATTAGTGGTTTATGGTTTTTATCTTTTTTCCAGTCAATTAGTTTATCTTCGATCTTTCTTTTAAGCATTGTTGTTTAACCCTTTACACTAATAGTATATAAGATTTATCACAACTTTTTCAAGGGAGTTTTTAGCCAAACCATCAACTTTTTCAAGGGACTTTTTGAGAAAACTCACAACTTTTTCAAGGGAGTTTTATTTTTTATTGTTCATTTTTAATAATTTATTCATAGTGCTTGGGTGGTCTTTATTTTTATAAAGTGGTATGATTGGGTTGTTATGAAAAAGAATAAGAAAAAAGTAAACGTAAATTTTGGATTGATCTTTATATTACTGCTTACGATCTCAGCGATCGTCTTTTGTGTAATGCTTTACAGCAAGCTGCCGACCTTGTATCTCTTCGCTTTGCTGTTTATCTTCTTGTTAATAATCCTGCTTTTAAGGATCTTAGTAACCAGAAGAAACAGACAGGTAAGGCAGATCGGTATCGTTTTGATTGCTATCATGCTGGTCATCGTCAACTTTGGCAACTACTATCTTTACCGCACTAACGCTGTATTGGATACGATCGGCGGTGCCAATGTCGATATTATCGAGTATAGTCTTGTCGTAAACAATGATTCCAGTTATGAAACTGCCCAAGACCTGAGTAGTGACACTGTCTTTGAGATCATGACTTTGGGTGATACTGAATTCAATGATCAGGCTGTCGCTTCTTTGAATGAAGATCTGGGTTTTGAAGCCGAAGTAAGTGAAATGAATTCGCTGAATGACGCTTATACGAGTCTGCTGGATGATCCAAACGAAGTCTTGATATTGAATGAAGGTTTAAGATCAATGTTTATTGAAGCCGGACATGATCTTGATTCAACGACGAAAGTTATCGGCAAATACTCTTTTGAAAGACCAAGAGAAGAAACTTTATCAACAGTTGATGTAACTAATGAACCGTTTATCGTTTATATCAGCGGTATTGATATTTATGGTTCGATCTCTTTAGTATCAAGAAGCGATGTCAATAAGCTGATGGTCGTTAATCCTAATACCAAAGATATTCTTTTGATCGATATTCCTAGAGATTACTACATTCCACAGACTTGTCAGTATAACGAGCTTGATAAACTGACTCATACCGGTATCTTCGGTGTCGATTGTACTGTTGAATCGGTTTCCAATTACTTTGGCATCGATATTGATTATTATGCTCGTGTAAACTTCTCATCACTTATCAAGATCGTTGATGCATTAGGTGGTATTGAAGTCAATTCGGCTTATAACTTCTGCAGCGGCAGTTACTGTTACTCAGAAGGCATCAATTATCTGAACGGCGATGAAGCACTGATGTTTTCAAGAGAGCGTTACTCTTTGCCTAACGGTGATAGTGACCGGATCGAAAACCAGTCAAGAGTACTAAAAGGTATCATTGATAAAGTTACAAGTCCTGCCATCATCACTAACTACATGGATATTATGGGAGTGTTGAGTGAATGTATTGAAACCAACATGCCAAGCAGCGACATCGATAAACTGATTCAGATGCAGTTATCCGATATGGCTCACTGGAATATTGAATCACTGGCAGTAGGTGGCACGGGTGCTACTGAATATTCGCCAGCCAACGGCTTTAACTCTTATGTCATGTGGCCTGATGAAGACAGTGTCAATGAAGCTAAAGACCGCATCTACACGATCATGGCTCAAGAATAAAATCAATTCTAAAATAAACACTTTCTAAGCAGAAACTACTCTTTAAAGTTTCTGCTTTTTATATGACTTTGTGACATTTATTTATTAATCGTGTCAATCAAGTCAAAATATCTGACACGATTGACACGATCATATATGATATAGATTTCAGATAAAGGAGATGAGGATAATGCTTTTTAAAGAAAGTAAAACCGTCGAATTAAAGGAAATCGTTACTGATGACCTCAAAAAAGAAATCATCGCTTTTGCGAATTGTGATGGCGGGAAAATATATATCGGTGTTAATGATGAAGGTGAAGCAGTCGGATTGAATGATGCCGACAGCACAGCATTTCAGATCAGCAACATGGTAAGAGATGCGATCAAACCTGATCTGACTATGTTCGTTCATTATGAAACCATCAAAGAAAATGATAAGACCATTCTTGTTTTAAATGTGGCTCGAGGAACTGACCGTCCTTACTATCTCGCCAAAAAAGGGATGCGTCCGGAAGGTGTATATGTAAGACAAGGTTATTCCAGTGCTCCTGCTTCAGATTCAGCGATCCGCTATATGATCAAAGAAACTGACGGTGATGATTTTGAAACGATGCGCAGTTTAAATCAGGAACTTACTTTTAATGATGCCAAAAGAGAATTTGAACTTAGAGGTTTAGATTTCGGTCATCAGCAAATGCGCACCTTAAAACTGATCGACCAGAATGATCTTTACACCAATCTGGCATTGCTTTTATCTGATCAGTGCCTTCATACGATAAAGGCCGCTGTTTTTCAAAGCGATCAGACAGTTTTCAAAGACCGGCGGGAATTTACAGGATCGCTTTTAAAACAAATGAATGATGTTTATGATTATATTGACTTTCACAATCAAACTCAGGCAACTATAGAAAAGTTATTGAGGATCGATCGCAGAGATTATCCGGAAGTCGCTCTTAGAGAAGCGCTTTTAAATCTATTGGTACATAGAGATTATTCTTTCAGTGCCAGCAGCCTCATCAGTATCTTTTCTGACCGCATTGAATTTGTATCAGTCGGCGGACTAATGCCTAAGATCGAGTTAGAAGATGTCATGATGGGCATTTCAATATGTCGAAATCAAAATCTGGCCAATATCTTTTATCGGCTCCATCTGATCGAAGCTTATGGTGCCGGCATAAAAAAGATCATGGCAGCATACGATAATTCCAAAGTCAAACCAAAGATTGAAGTTACCAAAAACGCTTTTAAGATCATCCTGCCAAACATCAACTCTGAATATCCAAGTGAAAGCGATGATGAACACAAAGAAGACGCTGGGGAAGATATACAAAAACGGCTGAACGATGAAGAAGGCATGATCTTAAAATATACCAAAGATAACGGCACGATCACTAAAAATGACGTCGCTGCTTTATTAGGTGTCAGTCCTTCAACGGCTATCAGGACGATCAAAAAAATGATAGAACAAAATCTGCTAAAACAAGAGGGAAAAGCTAAAAATACCAGATATACTTTGTTTTAATTCTACTTAAAAACGCCTTCAGCCAGGGCGTTTTTAAATATTTAAAATCATTAAATCGTCTTAATCGTAGATCACATAATTATCTTTGCGATCTTTAGGGGTCGGCTCTTCGTTGGCGTAGCCAAGGATACAGACGGCTATTCCTTCATAAGTATCATCTAGGCCCCACTTGTTAAGATATTCTTTTCCTCTTGGTGTCTTAAACATCTCTTTGGCTCGATTGATCCAGCATGATCCAACACCCAAACTGTAGGCAGCATTCATTAAATTACCCATTATGAGTGCGCCGTCATCTTCATAAGTTCTGATCCTGGTATCGCCCAGCACCACAACAAGCAGCTTCGCTCCATAAAAAGGATCTTTGTCAGAATTCATGACCTCGGCATTCATTTTAGAAAGTTCTCTGATCACTTCTTCATCTTTAACTACGACCATCACTCCTGACTGTTTGCCCATGCCGCTTGGGGCGTACATGCCGCATTCCAGTATTTCTTTCAATACTTCATCATCTACAGTCTTATCACTGTAAGATCTGATGCTGCGCCTCATCTTTAAGGCTCTGGTAACTTCATTTTCCATTTTTTTCACCTCTTCTTTATTATATAATGATTTATATGAAAAAAGATGCTTTGATCAGTATTATCATCCCTGTATATAATACTGGCGAATACTTGTATAAATGTCTGGATTCGATATTGAATTCTACTTATCAAAACTTAGAGATCATCGTCATCAATGATGGTTCTGATGATCCTGTAACTAATAGAATACTTGCTGAATACGCTAAAAAAGACGAGCGGATCAGCTATCACTGTAAAGATAACGAAGGGATAGCCAAAACCCGCAATTTTGGTCTGGATCACTTAAAGGGCGAGTATGTCATGTTTGTGGACAGTGATGATTTTATCGATAGAGATATGATCCAAAAAATGTATGAAACGATCATCAACAAAGATGTCGATATTGTGGAATGTGCTTTTGTGATCGAAAAAGGACCTTTCAAGATCTGCCGCAAACGTTATAAAGATCATTTTTATGATAACCATGAAACACTGAAAGGCTTAGAGATCAATACCGGCATAAACAACTATCTTTGGGCCAAACTGTATCGCTTTAGTCTATTTGAAGGAGTGCGTTTTAAAGAAGATTACCGTGGTTTTGAAGATGTGGAGATCATGCCTCGCATCTTTGCTAAAAGTAAGGGATTATACACTTTAAAACAGCGTTTTTATCACTATGTGATGCGAAGGGGTTCCTATACCAATCACATGACCTATAAGATCAGCGATGAAATGTTTAAAGCTTTTAAGGCACAGGAAGACTATCTAAACACTCTTGATGAGTATGTTTATTCCAATTATCAGCAGCTTTACCGCAGTGAAATGATGAAGATCTATGTTTTATTGTTTCATGAAAAAGGAGCTGTGGATTATGTCTTTGAAGAATATGATGATTCCAAGATACCGTTTATCTTAAAAAAGGTCAGAGATCTGGGCAAAAGTTTAGTCGATTTAAAATACAGGAGAAAAAGATGAAACTGATAGTTACTGATATGGATGGCACATTATTGAATGACAATAAAGAGATCGATAATGATTTCTTTAAGATAATGGCTCTTTTAAAACCTAAAGGAGTAAAGTTTGCCATAGCCAGCGGGCGTCATCTCAATAAATTAAAAGCCATGTTTAATGATGACAGTCTGATCTACATTTCCGAAAACGGAGCGGTCGTAGAAGAAAACGGCCAGATCATCTATGAGAACTGTCTTTCAAAAGAAACAGTCAAGACTGTCTGTGATGTCATTGACAAGATACCTGATTTTTCGATCGTCTATTCTACTTATGACAAGACATACTTAAAGTCTGATGATCCTTTAGTCATTGAAGATGTAAGCAGGTTTTCACCGGCGATCATCTTGACAGATGATGTTTTAAAGATTGAAGAAAAATGCATAAAGATAGCTGTCTATGATAAAAAAGCCAACACCAAAGAAAGTGTTAAAGAATTGCTTTGTCTAAAAGATATGGTTACTATTGCAACATCATCAGAAAACTGGATCGATCTTAATGCCTTGGGGGTATCTAAAGGAGAAGCTCTAAAAGCCATTAAAGAGCGCTATCACTTAGATGCTCAAGATCTTATCGTCTTTGGTGATTATAATAACGATCTGACGATGATGAAAGAAGCATATTATTCTTATGCGATGGCCAATGCCACTAAAGAAGTAAAAGAAGCAGCTAATTTCACTTGCCTTTCCAATAATGAAGGCGGAGTGTGTAAAAAATTAAGAGAACTCTTTAAAAATGATCTGTAAACCATACATCTGATCTCAGGGGGATTTTATGAAAGCCAAAACAAAAATACTCATCATCGGCGGAACCGGAACTATATCGATGCCGATAACCGCTTTATTAAGTGAAGATCCAAACGTTGATCTTTATGTCTTTAATAGAGGTCATCGCCCTTTGCCTGAAGGTGTAAAGCAGATCATAGGTGATTTTAAAGATCAAGAAAAAATCGACGATCTTCTTAAAGACCTCTCTTTTGATGTCGTCATCAATTTTCTGATCTATAGACCTGAAGAAGCTGTCAATCAGATTGCATTATTCAAAGACAAGATCAGACAATACATCTTTATTTCAACTGTCGCCGTTTATGATCTTGGTGCTTCGATAGTGATAAGTGAAGACAGCAAAAGACAAAGCAACATTTCTTATGGCCAAAACAAAGCTCTTTGTGAAGATGTCTTCTTTAAAGCTTATCAAGATCATGGCTTTCCAGTCACTATCGTCAGACCAGCACAGACTTATGGTCTTGACCGCATTCCTTTAAGTGTCAAGGGAAAGACTTGTTACAGCGTGGTGGAGAGGATCTTGAATGATAAGCCTGTTATCATTCATGGTGATGGCAAAAGTATCTGGCATGCTACCCACAATCTTGATTTTGCCTATAACTTTTTAAAACTTATCGATAATCCTAAAGCCATCGGCGAAGCTTTTCACAACCTGAATCCTGAACCTTTAAGCTGGGACATCATCTATCAGGAACTTTACGCCCTTTTAAACAAAAAACCTAAGATCGTCCATATTGCCAGCGATGCTTTAGCCAGATCGCAAAAATATAATCATAAAGAGATGTTGCTGGGTGATAAACAGTATTCCAACCTCTTTGATACCAGCAAGATCGAAAGTGTCGTCACCGATTTTAAGAATACTATCTCAATAAGCGATGGTCTTAAGCTTTATTTAAAGTATCTTGATAAACATCCTGAATGCAAAGTAAAAGATGAGGAATTTGATAAATGGTGTGATGATCTGATCTTAAACTATGAAAAGTTCATCGCTTCCTTGGATTTTTAGTTAAAACGTCTTAAAACTCCTTGCAAATAAAATCTCTGCAACACCCTTTGATCATTAGTTTTTAAATGCTTTTGTCTTTTTTGTGATGTTCACAAATATACTACTTTTTAATCACATAATCTAGTGTTAAAATAGATATGTTTAAGGAGATTTTAGAATGAGTCAAATATTTTTAGTTATTTTATTGATAGTAATGGTCGTTATGATCTTCAAGAATATCCAGCTTATCAAACAAAACAAGAATATGAAAAGATATTTTGTTTGTACGGATGCCATCCTGAATTTCAATGAAGATGCCGATAAGATCATCGCTGATTTTATCGCCAACGAAGAAAACAATGAACTTAAGAATAAAGCGAGAATCTTAAAGCTGATCGCTGAAGTTGATCGTGATGAGGATTCTAAAGATACGCTCTCTTTTTTAAGCTATGACGATATTGTTTTTACCAAAGGAGCTTTTGATAAAAAGAAGTTTGAATTCAATTCCGATTCTTTCTTCTGGTCAGTCATCGCCATGGTCAAAGCTCATAACCATAACCGTACCGATGTGATCGAAGGACTTAAAGAAAAGTATGCTCCTTATGAGGAGATCGAACTATTTAAAAAAGATGTCGTCATCAATTTGCTTTATGAAGTTGATAAATCGATGAGTTCTTATGGCGATAAAGGCGTGATCTTCTTCAAGAAGTTATTGAGCGGTGAATATTCAGAATATACTTATGACAAGAGAATGATCGGTTTTTATAAAAATGTGGCCGCTACGATGTTAGTGTATCTCAATGAAGAGTTAGAAGAAGATGATCTGACGATGGTCAAAGAGTTTGCTAAACTGAAAGCCGGCAAGATCCTGCTTACAGAACTGAATCTATATGAAAGATTTCACGAAGAAGAAGTTATCGACGAGATCGTCGAAGAAACAAATGACGAAGATACAAAAGAGATCGAACACACTGAAGAAACTCTTGAAGACGAAAAGACAGACGATGTGATCGATGCTGAAATAAAAGTCGTTGAAAGCGAAGAAACAAAGGAAGACAAATAGATGAAAATGATCGTCGGACTTGGCAATCCGGGTAAAAAATATGAACGCACCAGACATAATGCCGGTTTCTTGGTCATCGATGAATTGGCTAAAGATCTGGGTGTGTCCTTAACTGATCGTAAATTTAATGCCTTATATCATATTTATAATCTTAGCGGTCAAAAGATCCTTCTTTTAAAACCCGAAACTTATATGAATCTTAGCGGGGAAGCCGTCTTGGCCTTTAAGAATTATTATGATATTGAAACTGAAGACATCATCGTCATCCATGATGACATGGATCTGCCTTTAGGCAAGATCAGGCTCAGACAAAAAGGTTCCAGCGGCGGTCAAAAAGGCATGGGCAACATCATCGCTCTTTTGAAGACAGATGAAATAAAACGTATCCGGATGGGTGTCGGCCATGATCGTACTATCGAAACTGTCGATTATGTCCTGGGTAAATTCTCTAAAGATGAAATGGTCATCTTTAAGGAAAGTATCTCAAAGGCTAAAGATGCTTTAAAATACAGCTTTGATCATGATTTTGATCAAGTTATGAACAGATTTAACTGATGGAAGAAAGCCGTTTTACTGATTACTTAAAAGAACTTTTAAAATCCGACCTTGACCAGTCGGATCTTTTCTCATACAACAGCCACATTGAAGAAGTCATCAAACTCCTTATCTTTGAAGATAAATCAAATAAACCCCTGCTTATCATCAAAGACAGTCCTTATAGCGCTAATCAGTTTTACGAGATGCTTATAGGATTTATAAGTGAAGAAGATATCGCCTTATATATTCCTGAAGAATCGATGCGCTCGGAAGCCATCGTCGCTTCTTATGAAAACAGGGCTATGCGTTTAAACGCTCTTTACAAGATCCTCAAAGAAAGACCACGCTTTATCATCACTACTGCTTATGGTATGATCCGTCACTTGCCTAAAAAAGAACTGATGACTTCTTTGATCATCGATCTAAAAGTCGGTGATGTCATTGATCAGAATGAACTTTGTCAAAAGCTTTTAAAAAGCGGTTATGAGCACGCCCAAAGAGTAGATGCTCCTTTAACTTATGCCAAAAGAGGCTCGATCGTCGATGTCTTTTCACCTAATTACGGATCACCTTTGCGTATCGAATTCTTTGATGATGAGATCGATTCGATCCGTTTTTATGATGTCAACAGCTGGCGTTCTAAAGAAACTGTCGATACCTGTACGATCATCTTTGCTTCCGATATTCTATTTGATGAAAAAGAAGCTGATCTGATAAGTAAAAGCTTAGATAGTTCTGCTTCATACCGTAAAGATTTAGATCTTGATTATATCAAAAGACATGTCTTTAGCGGCAATCTTTATTATTACTATGCTTTTTTAGATCATAACTGCCATTTAAGCGATTATCTTTATGATCATGAAGCCTATGAATCCGATCATGCCAAAACCTTGGAACATTTAAAACTGTTAAGAGATGAAACTTTTGAATATGTCAGGGAAATGAGTGAAGATGACGGACTGCCGCTGCGTTTTTATGTCTTTGGTGAATATCAAAAAGAATTAGAAAGAAATAAACTCTATCGCTCCAAGCCATATAGCGAAGTATTCCCGCTTATTGAAGATGTCGATCTTCCTTCGCTGCCGCTTGATAAACTGCTCGATATTATCAATATACCTGATAAAAAGATTGTTTTAAGTGTTAACGGCAAGGAATGTGAAGAAGTTATTGAAAAGCTGATAGCTAAAAATATCCCTTACTCTATAGATGATGAGATAAAGATAGGTTTCAATATCATCATCGATGAATTAAATCATGGTTTTGAGATCAAGAAATATGATCTTGTCGTCTATACTTCTAAAGAACTGTTTCAAAAAAGAAGAGCCATCGGTAAATATGCCCGCAAATATGAAGAAGCGACCAGACTCAATTCATACGAAGAACTTCATAAAGGGGATTTTGTCGTCCATGATCAGTACGGTATCGGTCAATATGTCGGCATTGAAAGAAGAGAAGTAAACGGCATCAGTTTAGACTATCTGAAGATCATCTACCGGGGTAACGATGAGCTCTTAGTCCCGTTAAACCAGTTTTCTTTGGTCAGAAAGTATGTATCTAAAGAAGGTGTCGTGCCAAAGCTGCACCGTTTAGGTTCAAAAGAGTGGAGCAAGACTAAACAGAAAGTCTATGAAGATGTCGATGATCTGGCCGAAAGACTTGTAGCCTTATATGCCCAAAGAAACGATAATATCGGTTTTGCCTTTTCTAAAGATAATGAGATCCAGAAAGAATTTGAAGAAGAATTCATATATGACCTTACTGTTGATCAGAAAAAAGCGATCAAAGAAGTTAAAAAGGATATGGAAGATGAAAAGCCGATGGACCGTCTGCTTTGTGGAGATGTCGGTTTCGGCAAGACGGAAGTAGCGGCCGAAGCAGCCATGAAAGCCGTGCTTGATCATAAGCAGGTAGCTTATTTATGTCCTACTACCATTTTATCGATGCAGCATTTTAAGACTTTCAAGGAACGTTTCAAGAATTATTCAGTGAATGTGGCTTTGCTTAACCGCTATATCAAAAACGATAAAGAGATTGCAAACGATGTCAAAGAAGGCAAGATCGATATTCTGATCGGTACGCACCGCATCTTATCGAAAGATATCCGTTTTAAGGATCTGGGTCTTTTGATCATTGACGAGGAACAGCGTTTTGGTGTTGAACAGAAAGAAAAGATCAAAGAATTAAAGGCTTCGATCGACGTCTTATCTTTAAGTGCGACTCCGATCCCCCGTACTTTGCAGATGTCTTTAGTGGGATTAAGAGGCCTCAGCACGATCGATATACCGCCTAAAAACCGCTTCCCTGTCCAAACCTATGTGGTTGAAAGAAATATGGGACTGATCAAAGAGGTCATTGAAAGAGAGCTGGCAAGAAGCGGTCAGGTCTTCTTCCTTCACAACAACACCGATGAGATCTATGGTCTGGCCAGAAAGATCAAAGAACTCTGTAAAGATGCCAAAGTGCTGGTAGCCCATGGCAAAATGAGTAGCGAAGAATTAGAAGACATCATGCTGGAATTCTATGAAGGCAAGGCTGATGTGCTTATCTGTACCACGATCATTGAAACCGGCATCGACATCCCTAATGCCAATACCATCATCATTGATAATGCTCAAAACTTCGGTCTTTCGCAACTCTATCAGATCAAAGGCCGGGTGGGCAGAAGCGATTGGATAGCTTATGCCTATTTGATGATCCCGCCTAAAAAAGAATTAAGCGAAGTCAGCCAGAAACGTTTAAACTCCATCAAAGAATTCACAAGTCTTGGCAGCGGCTATAAAATAGCGATGCGTGATCTGGCCATCAGAGGTGCTGGTGATATGTTGGGGGCCAAACAGTCGGGCTTTATCGATAATGTCGGTCTTGATCTGTATTTGGCAATGCTGGATGAAGCAATCAAAAGAAAGAAAGACCCGAACTTTAAACCAAGCGCAAAACCTAAAGCCAAGACTCCGATCCCTTTAGAGTCCTATATTCCGGAAGAATTTACCGACAACGATTATGAAAGACTGGAGATCTATCAAAAACTCGAAAAGATCGAAAGCAAAGATCAGCTTTTGGCTTATTATTTAAAGATCGTTGATGAATTCGGGCGTTTGCCTAAAGAAGTAGAAGCTCTTTTTGAAAAGAAGAAACTGGAACTCTTGCAAAGCAGCGACCGTTTAGAAAAAGTAGTCGTCAAAAACACGAAGATCATTACCACTCTGACCAAAGACATCTCTGATCGGATCAATGGTCTTAAACTCTTTGAATACTGCAATGATCTGTCTAAGGATATCGCCATTCGCTATACCAACGCCAAAATCGAATTCAGTTATCCTTTAAACGGCGATAAAAGTAAACTGATAGAACTGTTAGATAATTTAGATGAGGTTTTAAAAGATGAGGATCGATAAATATTTAAAAGTGGCCAGGGTCTTAAAAAGACGCACTGTAGCCAAAGAATTAGCATTAGAAGACAGATTGCTTCTAAACGGGAAGTGTGCCAAGGCTTCAAGTGAAGTCAAGGCAGGCGACATCATTGAAATCAGATTTGGCCATCGTTATTTGACGATCAGGGTCTTAGACATCAAAGAACATATCCGCAAGGAAGAATCATTAACTCTTTATGAAGTCGTTGATGAAAAGCGCAATGATGAGTGATTAAGTTTTTTAAATGTAGTATAATAAATCCATGAACAAGAAAAATACTAAGAAATACCGAGTAAGAAGTGATGTCTTTAAAGTTGTAGGTATTATTTTGATCTGTGTATCGATCTGGCTTTTAGCCGGAGTCATTCAGGATATATATTCCATGATTGAACTTAGACAGCGTTCAGAAGTAGCCGCTGAAGAACTTGAAAAACTGAAGGCCGAAAATGCCGAGCTGATCTCGCAGAAAGATAAACTCGAAGATGATAACTATGTGCAATCCTATGCCAGAAATAACTATATGTTCTCTAAAGATGGTGAACAGATCTTCTTTTTGCCTTCTGATTCTGACGAAGACATCAGCGAAGATATTCCAACCGGCACGCCAAGCGATAAAGCTCAAGACGAAGAAGCCGCTGAAAGCGAAGCTGCGCCTGAAGAAAGCGACACTTCTCAAGAAGAGGCCGAAAGTTAACATCATCTCTTATAACAAATGCGACACAAACGGTCGCATTTTTAATTGATGATTTTTTAATAGCATATTTTTTATATATAACTTATCGGAAGAGCGATCAAGTCCTCTTTAAGATATAGTTTTTTATCGTATTGACAAAGTATGATGCCGGGTTGTCTTACTTTGCCTGGTATGTTATCTAATGCAGAGAAATGCTTACCCATGGCTTTTGTTGGGTTAGCTGTCATCTTTACTTCAATAGGATATATCTTCCCGTCTTCCTCGATCACAACATCTATTTCTTTTTGATCACGATCTCGATAATAGTAAACAGATGAAATCGTTTTTCCGGCGTTTAAATGACTTTTAAGTATTTCAGACACAATGAAATTCTCATAAATATTTCCCGCTTGCGCACCTGTTCTAGCGGCATCAAAAGAAGTCCATCTCGCTAAGTAACAAACCAAGCCTGAATCATAGAAATAGACTTTTGGTGTTTTGACGACCCTTTTCAAAATATTGTTAGAATATGGTTCAAGCAGGTAAATGATTCCCGATGTTTGCAAGACAGATAACCACCTTTTAATTGTATCTGCACTTACTTCAACTTCATTTGCAAGCGCATTAACATTTAATAATTCTCCGCATCTGACCGCTAATGCCGTTAAAAACTTGATGAATTTAAGCTCATCAGAAATATTGATGATCTGCCGTACATCTTTTTCGATATATGTCTTTATATAAGATGAATAATATCTGTCCCAACTTATGGTCTTATCCTGCAATTCAGGCATCGAACCTCGGTGGATCGTTTTCCAAAGATCATTATAATCTGATAGATATTTTTTTCTTTCTTCTATATATTCTTCATTAGGTATAAAGGGCTTGTAAAAATCTATATTATGAATTTCTCTTAATGACAAGCCTTTTAATTCAACTATTGCCATTCTTCCGGCCAATGTTTCACTTACATTTTTCATAAGTTCAAAAGCTTGTGAACCAGTCAATGCAAAGATTCCCTTTGCTTTGTTTTTATCGACATACATCTTTAAATATCTAAAGATCTCTGGAGCGTATTGTACTTCATCGATCAGCAAAGGAGGTTCATTGTTCTTTAAGAATAGACTAGTTTCTTCAACTGCTTCTCTTAATACCAAGGGATCATCAAATGTTACATATTCAAAGTTATCGCACACATGCTGCAACAGTGTTGTTTTTCCAACTTGCCTGGGACCCGTTACCAGCAACACAGGGAATTGTTGCAGGCATTCGGTAATTACAGATTCAATATGTCTTTTTATATACATAACTTCACTCACTTTCGGCTAATCCACGATACAATCTTATTATAGCCGAAGTTTTATTCGATATCAAATCAAAAACAAACAGAAAAAAGCCTCTGAATTTTATAACCTAAAGGCTGATGCTGATACATATCTGATCCTGCTGCCATCCAAGCTCAAACAGTCATATCTTTAATTGATGATCTTTTTGATCTTATCTTTATTGTAGCGGTAGGTATCTTTAAGATGACGATTCTTTTTATAGAACTTTAAGATCTGGATGACTCCGGCTATCTTGAAAAGTGTGGTGAACTTGGTTTGATAATAACTTTTGACCTTGGCTTTTTTGGCTTCTATTTCGCTATAAGCGGCTTTTGCATCTTCTAAGTGCATCTTGGTGTCTTCCATCGTCTTATTAAAATCGTTATAAGTCTTAATAAAGGCGATCGCAAAACCAAGCAGCACAATAACGCCGCCTAAAAGTAAAAATAAACTTATCTGATAAAACAAGGTCATCATATCTTCCATACTTTCATTATACTGGTTTTTTAATAGTTTTATAACCTAAAAAGCTCGGCTTTTCTCCTTTGGTATATTCTAAAAGCTTGTCGCTTATCTCGCTGGCGGCAAAGCGGTAATTTACTTTCTCGACATATTCCACATCTAACAAAAGCGTATTGTTTCTGATATAGTGGTCGATCTTGCTGGCTAGATCATAGGCAAGCGACAATTCAAAGACCTTCATTTCTTCTTCATTATAAAAAGCAGCTTTTTTGATCGTTTCACTGATCGTATTGGAATAAGCCCTGACAAGTCCGCCAGCCCCTAACTTTATCCCGCCGAAATATCTTACTACCAAAGCCGAAGTATTCTCTAAGTTGTTTCTTTCAAGGACACTCAAAACCGGAATACCGGCTGTGCCAGAAGGTTCGCCGTCATCGCTTGATCTTTTGATGTCTTTAGCGATATAGGCACTTACGACATGGGTGGCATCATGATGTTTCTTTTTGATCGCATTTAAAAATTCCCGGTGTTCATCAAGGGTATCACATCTTTTTAAATAACCGATAAACTCTGATCTTTCAATGATCAGTTTAGCTGTCGTTATGCCTTCAGGAAACATCAAAGCACCTTCCTTTTATATAAACATAAACCATTTTCATATATTTCTTCTTTAGTTTTTGGATCAGTATCATAATTAGTCAAGATCGTATATGCGAAATTAAAATAGCGATGGACATTTAAAAATACATTGCGGCCAAGTTCAACATATAGCTCTAACGGCGTGTCTTTTAAACAGACTGGGGTAATACTTAAGCCATACAGGTATATTTTAGTAATATCGGCATTCTCTTTCAAATAGCCCAGCATTTCAAAGACTTCTTTTTGTTTATAGGGATGGACATTTTCAATGTGTTTAAAATAGGGTCCCATGACTCTAAAGATAAACTTCTCTTTCATAACACTTTATCTTCTAGCCTTTCATAGACCATCTCCAAAAACTTTTCGGCTGCTTTGGAAAAGATCTGGTATCTTTTATAAATAAAACGCAGATTTGATCTTAGCTCCGGTCTTAAAGGTCTAAAACATAATTCAGCATCCTTTGAAGTATCAACGATACCTTCTAAAGCCAAAGAATAACCTATGCCGCTCATCGTCATCAATGAAGCATTATATAAAAGATTATAAGTACCGGCGATCTTTAAAGAATTCAGATCGCTCTTAAACCATTTCATGATCATATCATCGTCCTTCAGATTGCGGTTGACGATCAAAGGTCGATCAATTATATCAGAAGTTTCGATATATTCTTTTTTAGCCAATTCATCATCTTTGCCCATCAATATGCCCCAACGGTCAAAATCCGGCAGGATGATCCTTTCGTACTTGTTGAGATCGGCATCATCATAAATAAGACCGAAGTCATATAGACCTTTGTCTAAATGTTCTAAGACATCTTTGCTGTCGCCGGCGATGATATGAAAACGGACTTTAGGATAACTTTTTTGCATCTCTTTCATGATGTTGCTGACAAATAAGAAGTTCTTAGTTTCCCCGCAGCCGATATAAATATCGCCCTCGCTGAAATCATCAGCTGTGCTTATCTCATTTTCGGTCTTTTTGACAAGATCCAAAATTTCCTGAGCCCTTTTTCTTAAGATCATGCCTTCTTCAGTCAGGATTATCTTGCGGTTTCCCCTGATAAAAAGCTTTTTGCCAAGTCTTTCTTCCAGCTCTTTCATCTGTCTTGAAAGAGTTGGTTGCGATACGTGCAAAGTTTCAGCTGCTCCTGAGATAGTTTCTTCCCTGGCAATAGCCAGATAATATTCAAATACTCTTAGATCCATATCTATATTATAACTATCCATATCCTGAATATGAAGGTATTTGATATAAGTATTTGTTATTTAGGAAAAAGGTTGTTAAGATACAATCAAGAGGAGGCTGTCATGAAAAGACCATTATCAGAAGATTTTATTAAACAGAATTTGGAAGATGCCGGCTGTGACTGTGATCTCATTGAATGTATTTTGGCTGATTATGAAGCCAGCGATAAAGAAGAAATGCGCAAAAGACTGAATAAACATCGTAAAGAACTGTTGGATCTGGTCCATGAGAACTATAAAAAGATAGATTGTCTAGATTATTTGTGCTATCAGATAGAAAAGGAAAAGGGTGATAAAAATGCTAAATGACTTTGATACGATCATCGAAAGAAGGAGTACCTATGCTTCTAAATGGCAGGTAAACGAAGGGGAATTGCCGCTTTCAATAGCCGATATGGATTTTAAGTGTTCCAAAAAGATCAGGGACGCCATCCAAAGACGCCTTGATAACGGGATCTTTGGTTATACTGATGTACCAGATGCCTGGTATGAAGCTTATATGTACTGGTGGGAAAAACGCCATAACTTTAAGATCGCCAAAGACTGGCTGATGTTTTGTACCGGAGTAGTACCTGCTATTTCAAGCACGGTGCGCAAGATCACAACGCCTGCTGAAAAGGTCGTCGTCTTGACGCCAGTCTATAATATCTTTTTCAATTCGATCTACAACAACGGCCGCTATATCAACGAGTGCAAACTAAAAGAGATCGATGGCCGCTATGAGATCGACTTTATAGATTTAGAAGAAAAACTCAAAGACCCTCAGACCACGCTGCTCATCTTCTGTAATCCTCATAACCCGATCGGTAAGATCTATACCAAGGAAGAACTGGCTAAAGTCGGGGAATTGTGTGCCAAGCATCATGTCACAGTCTTATCAGATGAGATACATTGTGACCTGGTTGATCCGGGCGAACATTATATACCGTTTGCGAGTGTCGATGATACCTGCAAATATAATTCCATTACCTGTGTAGCTCCTTCAAAGGCCTTTAATTTGGCGGGGCTTCAAAGTTCGGCTATCATCATTCCAAACAAAGATCTTTATCACAAGATCAATCGGGCCATCAATACCGATGAGATCGCTGAGCCAAACGCTTTTGCCATTGATGCCACTATCGCTGCCTTTAAAGAAAGCGAAGGATGGCTGGATGAATTAAGAGCGTATGTTTATGAGAATAAATGTTATATCAGAGATTATATCGCTCATAATATACCTGAATTAAAAGTATTGGATTCAAAGGCTACTTATCTTCTTTGGATCGATACCAGGGCTCTTGGTCATGATGCAGGTTATATCAGCGAGTATATTAGAAAAACCAGCGGCCTGATATTGAGTGATGGCGATCATTATCGTGGCAATGGCTATGATTATTTAAGAATGAATACCGCTTATCCTAAAAAGATAATAGCTGAGGCGATGACAAGATTAAAAAAGAGTATTGAAACACTAAAGGAGGAAGACCATGAAAAAAATAATTAGTATCATGCTTATAAGCTTGCTGGTATTAGGGGGCTGCGGCAAGGAAAATGAAACGAGCGACAACACCAATGCCCTAGAAGCAATTAAAGAAAAAGGGGTCTTAGTCGTTGGTACTGAAGGCACTTATTCACCTAACAGTTATCATGATGAAAACGGCGACCTGGTCGGTTTTGATGTCGATGTAGCTAAAGCTATCGGCAAACACTTAGGAGTAGAAGTAGAATTCTTTGAAGCTGAATGGGATTCTTTATTTGCGGCAATGGATGCCGGCAGAGTCGATACGGTTATCAATGAAGTGGAATATGATGAAGAAAGAGCTTTAAAATATGATTTCTCTGAACCTTACACCTATGTAAGAGGAGCTCTTCTAGTTTCCGAAGATAATGATGACATCAAATCTTTTGAAGATCTGGATGGTAAAAAAGCTGCCCAAAACCTTACCAGCAGCTGGGGAAGGATGGCTGAAGAATATGGAGCTGAGTTAGTAAGTGTCGATTCAGTGAATCAAACGATGGAACTTATCAAAAGCGGACGGGCTGATGCAACTTTGAATGCCGAAACAGCTTTTGGCGACTACATGAAAAACCATCCCGATGAAAAAGTAAAGATCGTCGCTTATACCGATTCAACTGCTTCTTCTTATGTGCCAGTCATTAAAGGTGAAACTGAACTTTTGGATGCCATCAATGAAGCTTTGGATGAAATGAGGGAAAGCGGCGAATTGGCCGAAATCTCGATTAAATACTTTGGCATCGATGTGACAAATGAAACTCAGGGGGAATAGGTCTTGAGTGAAAGAATAATTGAACTTTTGATAAATTCCTTTGGCGAGATCTTTATGCAGGGGCTTATCGTCACAATTCCTTTGACGATCATCTCCTTTACTTTAGGACTGATCATCGCCTTGATAACAGCTTTAGTCCAGATCGCTGATCTCAAAGTCTTAAAACAGCTGGCCAGGTTTTATGTCTGGATCTTTAGAGGTACGCCGCTTTTAGTCCAGCTTTATATCGTCTTTTATGGTTTACCGGCTTTAGGGATCATCATCGATGCCTGGCCTTCAGCCATCATCGTCTTTTCTTTAAATACCGGTGCTTATGCTTCAGAAACGATCAGAGCCGCTATTGAAGCAGTGCCGGGCGGACAGATGGAAGCCGGCTTATGTGTGGGCATGAACTATTTTCAGATCATGTATCGGATCATCATCCCTCAAGCCTTGAGAACAGCTTTCCCGCCTTTAAGCAATTCCCTGATCGGTCTTGTCAAAGATACTTCTTTGGCCGCCAATATCACTATCTTGGAAATGTTTCTAGCAGCCCAAAGGATCGCTGCCCGCACTTATGAAACCTTTGCCCTTTATTGTGAAGTGGCCTTGGTATATCTGCTCTTTTGCACCGTCCTTACTAAGCTGCAGGCGATCTGTGAAAGAAAACTGAGTACCTACAAGGGGGTTTAAGATGTTAAAGGTAGAGCATGTATATAAAAAATATGATGATTTAGAAGTATTAAAAGATGTTTCACTTGAAGTGGATAAGGGCGATGTCATAACGATCATCGGTCCCAGCGGCAGCGGCAAGACGACGCTTTTAAGATGTATCAACTTTCTGACTATTGCCGATAGCGGCAAAATGATCTTTGATGATAAGACTTTAGATATGGCTGAAGCCTCTAAAAAGGAAATGAATGAGATCCGCAAAAAGACCGCTTTTGTCTTTCAAAACTATAATCTCTTTTTAAATAAGACAGCATTGCAGAATGTTACAGAAGGTCTGATCATAGCCCGCAAGATGCCTAAAGATCAAGCTGAAACCATCGCCAAAAAAGCTTTGGATAAAGTCGGTCTTTCTGATCGCTACGATTATTATCCCACTCAGCTTTCCGGCGGTCAGCAGCAAAGAGTCGGTATCGCCAGAGCTATCGCTTCAAGTCCTGAGATCATCTTGTTTGATGAGCCGACGAGTGCTTTAGATCCCGAGCTTATCGGTGAAGTATTAAATGTCATCAAAGAATTAGCTAAAGAAGGAATGACGATGGTAATCGTCACTCATGAGATGAACTTCGCTAAAAATATCTCCACTAAAGTTATCTTTATGGATGATGGGGTAATAATTGAGGAAGGCACTTCTAAAGAGATCTTTGAAGATCCCAAGAAAGAACGCACCAAACAATTCATCCATTCCTTTGAACATTGATCCTTTTAAAAAGGATCTTTTTTATTATTGACAACATTCTCTGTTTGGTTCATGCTTAAAATGTTTAATCTTGAAGGGGGATTTATATGTTAAAGATCGAACATCTTACCAAGTGTTATGGAAATCATAAAGCTGTTGATGATCTGACTTTAAATATTGAAAGCGGAGAGATATATGCCTTTATCGGTCATAATGGCGCTGGCAAAACAACTACTTTAAAAGCTGTAGCCGGTATCCTGCCTTTTGAAAGCGGACAGATCACTATCAATGGCCATGATATAAAAAGCGACGCTTTCAGCGCTAAAAAAGATATGGCCTATATTCCGGATAATCCTGATCTTTATGAATATCTGAAAGGTATCGAATATTTGAATTTTATCGCTGATGTCTATGAGATCGACAGCGAAACACGGACAAAAAGAATTGAAAAATATGCCCGTGATTTTGAATTGTATGATGAATTAGCCAATCAGATCAGTTCCTATTCACATGGCATGAAACAGAAACTGGCTTTGATCAGCGCTTTTATTCATGAACCTAAACTGATCATCATGGATGAACCTTTTGTCGGTCTTGATCCTAAAGCCTCTCATATCTTAAAAGGATTGATGCGTGATCTTTGCGATAGAGGTGGGGCCATCTTCTTTTCTACACATGTTTTAGAAGTGGCTGAAAAGTTATGCGATCGGGTAGCGATCATTAAAAACGGCAAACTTTTAAAAGAAGGGGTCATGGAAGAAATTGTCGGCGATGATTCTTTAGAAGAAGTTTTCTTGGAACTTGAAGGTGAAGATGATGTTAGGGAAACTGATTAGAATACGCTTAAAAGGTCTTTTAAGCAGGACTTTACGCTCATCTAAATACGAAAAGAAAAACTCCAAAGGCAAGATCATACTTTATAGTTTACTTATAATTTATGCAGCAATCGTCTTTATAGGCATCTTTGGCATGACCTTTAACTCTTTAGTCAAACCGATGCATATATTAAATCTGGATTGGGGTTATTTCGCTTTGGCCTTTCTGTCAGCTTTTTTGATAAGTCTATTATTTAATGTCTTTTTAGTCTATCAAGAGATCTATCGTGCCAAGGATAACGATCTTTTAATGGCCATGCCGCTAAAACAATCAGACATTCTTTTAAGCAGGATCTTTCCTATCATTTTATTGACCTATATTTATCAGGCGATGGTCTTATTTCCATCTTTAATCATTTATCTATGGAATTATAGTCTTGGCATAATTGGTGTTGTCAATTATCTTGTTTTATATTTATTGATGCCTTTATTATCGATTGCCTTGTCAGCTTTAGTGGCTTATTTGATAGCCGGGGTTTTAACCTTTTTAGGTAAATTTAAAAACTTGGTTATCATTATAGTATTTATTTTAGTATTTGGTTTGTATCTATATTTATGTACAAGACTTGGTGATATTTTACTGGCGCTTCTTATAAATGGTGCAGGAATAGTTGAAGCCATTCAAAAAGTCGTTCCGCTGCTATATTATATCGGTACAGCTATAAGCGATGGCAATGTTTTGAATTTGTTCTTGTCTGTTTTGATATTTGTCTTACCTTTTATTTTAACTGTTTATATCTTATCGCTTAACTTTATCAAGCTTTCTACAAGCAAATCTAAAAACAATAAAAAGATCTACAAAGGCAGCAAGTTAAAAAAGAACAGCATAATGTCATCACTTATTAAAAGAGAGATCAAACATTATTTCTCTAATGTTATGGTTATTTTAAATGGAGCGGTCGGTATGATCTTTAGCGTGATCTGCATTATCGCCATCATCATTTATCATGAAGATATCTATCTTATCTCCTCTGCGCCCATCATCTCTCAAGGCGTAGTAATATTTAATCTTAGTGATTATACCTTGGGAATCGCTCTTATCTTTGTGATCACGATGTCATCAATAAATGTGATGTCTTCAGCGATGATCTCTCTTGAAGGAAGCACCCTCTATCTTTTAAAATCATTGCCTTTAAAGACCAAAACTATCTTGACTTCTAAATTATTGACACACTTGTTGATAGCTTGTCCAAGCGGTATCGTTTTATCTTTGGCCTTAAGCGTTGTCTTAAAACTGGATATCCTGTCATCTTTAGCTTTGCTTATAATACCCATAGTATTTGCTTTGTTTATTGATATATTTGGTTTGCTTATCAATTTGTGGAAACCTAAATTTGACTGGATCTCTGAAACAGTCTGTGTTAAACAATCTTTGTCGGCAACGATCACTGTCTTTATGGCAATGGGTATTCCGGTAATATTAGTATGCGGTTATGTTTATCTTTTAAACGGTTTGAAGATCAATCTATATATTTCTTTTGTTACCATATTATTTATAGCTATAAACAGCGTTTTGCTTCATGTATTAAATACTTGGGGCGTTAAACGTTTTGAGAGCATCTGGTAAGCTTATCAAAGAATTGTTTCAGTTTGCTGGAGATCATGTTTGAGGCGGTTAAGAAAAAGGATGTGCAGTTTCATTTGAGATTACACATCCTTTATCTTTAATTAAACTTTTTCTACAAAGACGATGCCGAAGGCCCCTGGCCCGACATGGGCACCGATCGTCGGTCCGATCTGAATGCGGTCGGTTATTTTGATGTTGGAGAGTCTTTCTTCTAATTTAGCGGTATTTTCTTCGCCATAGGTATAGACTGAGAAAATATCGTAATCATCATCGATATTGTAGCTGTTGATCGTATCTTCAAGATAGCTGAGAGCTTTCAGCGTACCTCTTTTTTTGGCAACGACATCGACTTTGCCTTCTTTAGTGACGGTAATGACCGGTTTGATGTTGACGATGCCTCCGATTGCGGCAGCCGTTTTAGATACTCTTCCACCTTTGCAAAGATACTCCAAAGTATCAACTCCGGCCAAGATCCTTAACCGGTCTTTGATGCTGTTGATCTTTTCAGCGATCTCTTTAGCGCTTTTGCCTTCTTTTAATAACTTGACGGCGTGATTGACAAGTACCCTGATACCGATCGTAGCACTTAAAGTATCAACAATATAGATATTTTCATATTCACTCATCTGTTTAGCTAAAAGAGCGCTTTGATATGTTCCGCTAAGACCGCTTGACAATAAGATGCAGATAACTTCATCACCATCGGCTTTAGCTTTCTCAAAGACTTCTAAAAATTCATTTGGTGACGGCTGGGAAGTTTTTGGGAATTCTTCGCTGCTTGTAAGCAATTCATAAAAAGTATCCTTATCAAGATCTACACCGTCATAATAATGTTTGCCGCCGATACTTACTTCTAGCGGCACCATCTTTAAATTTAATTCTTTGAGTTCATCTTTGGTATAATCACTCGATGAATCAACTACAATTTTGATCATAATTTCTCCTTTGCGGCTATATCCGCTACTAAATTAAAAAGCTCGGTTACTTCCTTGCTGCGCTTGTCACCTAATTTAGAAGTGATCTTTTGAACGATCGTCATGATCTTATCATGTTGAAGATCAAAACTTTTTACATCCTTTAAATAGATCAGCACTTCTCTTTTATCTGTCGATGATCTTTCTTTAATGATCAGATCTTTTTCAATCATCTTGTTTAGGATCTGATTCATCTGTGATTTTAAGATACCGGTGCTCTCACAAAGTTCGCTGGCCGTCAAAAAACCTTTTGTGCTCTCTTTAAGCAGGCGGCAGATCACCGATTCATTAAAGGTAAGATCAGGGACCAGACGATCTTTGTTTATCGTCAAAGTCAGTCTTATCCAAGCTTTTAATACTTCTTCGTTAATATCTTTCATAATCAATATAGTTCATTTTATGAACCATTACCATTATATCGGTTATCTATTTTCTGTCAACCGAGTTCTTATGTTAAAATTAAAGAACAGGAAAGGAGAATATCATGAACATTGAACTGTTGATCTTGGGGATTGTTATCATCATTTGTCTGAT
Source organism: uncultured Erysipelotrichaceae bacterium (assembly GCA_944326825.1). GTDB lineage: Bacteria > Bacillota_I > Bacilli_A > Erysipelotrichales > Erysipelotrichaceae > JAHHTG01. The sequence continues at coordinate 13,642 of CALVFL010000032.1, read as the reverse complement.
CTTTAATAAATATTTAGATAAAATAGGTGTTCCAGCATTACTCTTTTTCTTATTTTTAGGAATGGTCTTTGGTGAAGACGGGCCTGTCGGCATCGTCTTTAATGATTATGCTTTGGCAGAAACAGTCTGCTCGATCAGTTTGATCTTCATCATGTTTTATGGGGGATTTAACACCAATATCAAAACAGCCAGGCCCATCATTCTCTCATCGCTCTTACTTTCAAGTTTGGGAGTAGTCTTTACCACAGGTCTTGTGGCCTTGTTTTTGCATTATGTTTTAAAGCTGCCGCTTCTTGAAGGACTGTTAGTCGGAGCGATCATCTCTTCGACTGATGCTGCTTCTGTCTTTAATATTCTTAAAGTCAAGAAACTTTCTTTAAAATATCATACTGACTCACTTTTAGAGATGGAATCAGGTTCCAATGATCCGATCGCCTATACTTTGACTATCGTCTTTTTATCACTTCTGAAAGGGGAAGAAGTCGCTATTGGGCTTTTGCTTTTTAAACAGATATTTATCGGTCTTCTGTTTGGTTATATAGCTGCTAAGATGATCCTGAAGTTCGTCAATACCGATCTTATCAAAAGTGAAGAGAATAAGACTCTGCTGCTTTTTGCCTTTGCGATAACTTCTTACAGTTTGTGTTATCTTTTAGATGGAAACGGTTATTTGAGCGTCTATCTTTGCGGGATCATCGTCGGTAATGCCAAGATCATCGATAAATCATATCTATCTCATTTCTTCAGTTCATTAAGCGACATTGCCCAGGTAATAATCTTTTTCCTTTTAGGACTTTTGGTTACGCCGAGTGAATTGCCGGAAGTACTTTTACCGTCATTTATCTTAGTCCTCTTTTTAACATTCATTGCCCGCCCATTAGCCATCAGCAGCATCCTTGTCTTCTTTAAAACTAATTTAAGACAGCTTTTAGTAGTCAGTGCGGCCGGTCTAAGGGGAGCAGCTTCGATCGTCTTTTCTATCTTAGCGATATTAAGCGGGGTTTCTTTAAGATATGACATCTTTAATCTCGTCTTTTGTCTGGTGCTGTTTTCCATCGCTCTTCAAGGTACATTTTTACCGCTCATCGCCAAAAGAGCAGCCATGATCGATGATACCCACGACATCACCAAGACCTTCAATGATTATGAAGAAACGACCGACATCAACTTCATTAAGACGAAGATCACGAAGGATCATTACTGGAATCAGCGTTTAATAAAAGACATCATGAACTTTAATGATCTTTTGATCGTCATGATCATCCGCAAAAACGAGATCGTTATCCCTGACGGCGACACACAGGTCATAGAAGGTGATATATTAGTCATGGCCGGCCATGAGTTTGAAGATCGTGATGATTTTTCTTTAAATGAGATAGTGATCGATAAAAATCACAAGTGGCTCAATAAAAAGATCAGTGATATTAAATTGAAAGCTAACTCTTTGATCGTGATGATCCAAAACGGTGATGATTCAGTCATCCCCAGCGGCAATACCATCATTAAAGAAAATGATATTCTAGTCATGTTTGCTAAAAATCGTACTTCTAATCTAAAATAGAACTATGATCTATACTATAACTTTCAATCCTTCATTGGATCTTTATATAGACATCGATGATTTTAAGATCGGCAAGACCAACCGCACTTTAAATGAGTGTTATCATCTTGGCGGCAAAGGTTTAAATGTTTCGGAAGTCCTCTCTACCTTAAAGACAGCCAATACCGCTGTAACTTATGTCGGCGGCTTTGTCGGACGCGAGATAAAAACGCTTTTAGACGCTAAACCCTATCAAAAGATCGTCTTTGAAAAAAGTGACGGTCTGTCGCGGATCAACATCAAATTTGCATCGACCGAGATCAATCAAAGCGGTCTATACTTAAACGACGGTGATCTGGCTGCGCTCTATGATCTGTTATCCGACTTAAAACCAAGCGACCTTTTAGTTATTTCGGGAAAGCTCAACGCTAAAGAGGACACTTTAAAAGAACTATTGGCTTATCTTCACAAGCGTGGTTTTCCTTACGTCTTAGACAGTTACGACATAAATGCAGACGATCTTCAATACAGCCCTTTTTTAATTAAACCCAATCTCACCGAACTGGAAAGCCTAAGCCGGCAAACTTTAAAAAACGAAAGCGAAATAATCGACGCCATTTTCGATCTGCGCGCAAGGGGAGCTGTCAACATCATTGCCAGCTTGGGAAACAAAGGATCGCTCGCTCTTTTAAAAGGTCAGCTTTATAAAGAAGAACCACCGACTTTAAGAGTAAGGAACACCGTCGGCGCAGGCGATAGTCTGATAGCCGGATTTCTAGCCGGGCATCATTATACAAACGATCTCTTAAAAGCCTACCACTTAGGCATAGCTTGCGCTTATGCCAATGTGACCTCTGATGGATTGCCGAGAATTGAAGATATAAAAGAATATTATCCTAAAGTGATGATCACCGAATTAGACCGGTGACTTCTTACACAATCAGTACCAATATTTAAAAATATAATAAGCTTTTATTAAATAAAGAATCTTTAGACATCAACACCAATATAATCGCTATTATTTTTCATTATATCAACCGCTTAAATGTTCCGATCAACTGCCATAAAGCGCGATGCGATCCATTAAATATTTTCAAAGAAAGTTTGATATTGCCATTTTAAGTAATTAGTGTTAAATTGCAGGTAAGAGAAGGAGTTATTCCTTGTAGCATTGATTGATTTGATCATCACTTATCAATGTTGCCATAATTTCATTTAAAGAATTGAATGTTAAAAAAGGGTGTGCAAAATATGAAAAAGACTAAACTATTCCTTTCACTCTTAACTATTATAAGTATCTGTTCTTTTTTAATATTCGATTACGACCTAAGAGAAAAGACCGCTTTCTCTTATTTAGATCATAGCGATCTGACCTATCTCTCGTTTGATGGTATTACCTTAGATGGAGTCAATGACATAATTGAAATAGCTGATCAGAATGACGTTTTACTCTCGAGCGAACACACCGAAAAGATCGCCGACGAGGAATACCGCATAAAATATGTCTCTCTTTCAAACTTAAACGACATAGCTTTAAATCTTGATCTTGAAAACTATAATCACCAAGACGGCAGTTGCTACATTGTGCCAAGAGAGAACAGCGGGGAAAGTTCCTATCTAAATTTCTTAAACAACGACGATTTCGGTTATTCGACCTTAGAACATTTTTACCAAATTAACAATAATCAACTAAATGCTATAGCCGTCCATTATAATAATGCAGACGACTTGCAAAATTTTGTCAATGAAACTGCCGAGCATTATAATATCGATCCAGACTCCCTGACCGAGGGCATTAATACTTTAAAAAGTGATTATCAATCAGCCTTTACACTGATCGAGGTCTTGTTTACAGTGCTGACTTTTGTGATAATGGTATTCTTTGGCGCTGTCTTTGCCTACTATTTGAGTACGAACGCCCGTAAAATAACAATCTTACGTTTAAACGGCTATTCCAAACTCAGGATAATCTTCAATGAGTTTAAGATCGTGGGAATTATTTTTCTGATTTCTGTTTTAATCTTGCCACTCATCTTCTATTTAATATTTAAAGATCAGGGCTTTGTCTTTTTCTTTCTGAGCAGAGCTTTATTGTTGTTTGTGATCGACGCGCTATTCTTATTAGTAATTTTACTCTTTATTATCCGCAATAACAAAATAGCCGCCGTCATAAAAAGAAAAAGCGGCACTACTCCCTTTGTGGTCTTGATGCGTTGTCTCCAATTTGTGATGGTCGTTATTTGTATCTATGTCTTAGCTAATTTTCTAAATCAAGCCGATGATCTTGAGAGGATCTACAAAAAGGGGGAAGTATTCGCTAAATATGGGTCTTATCTAAAGTTTGATACTCCCGCCAGCTTAGAAAGCCAGCGCGATGAATTAATCGAATTGTCAAGAAACGCCTATGACATTTTCAGTGATAAATATAATGCTATCTATGCTGATTATAATTGTTATACAAGCGACGTTCCCTGTCTTGCCTATGATAATACTTATCTATCATCAGGCTACGCCATCGTCAACGCCAATTATATCAATGAATTTGCCGGCTCTTTGCTTATCAATGAAAACTATGATGACGATGTTTTTTTGGTATATGCCAAAGACCAAAACGATCCCGAGGTGGAGAAGACCTTAAAAAGCTTAGCAAGACGCTATGATTTGGATTATAAAAAACTGCGCCTTTTAAAATATGAAGAAGAACTTTATCTGCCGTCTTTTGATTATGAATTGGCGAATCGAGAAAACTTTATGATAAACGATCCCTTATTGATCGTTATGAACGATTATTTAAAAACCGCTATCGAAAATGCCAATCCTTTCTTTTCGCCTTCTTTTGGCTCAAGTGGCTCCTTACTCTTTGAAGGCAGCGACAACTATCGGTTATATTCCGCTTTAGTGACCTCTTTGCCGAAGCTCAAAGCCTATCTCGATTCTGATGACCTGAAACAGTTTGCCTATCCTTATCAAGAAGAACTGCGGGCAGCCAAAGAATATCTCTATATAATGATCGCAATGACGCTTTTAAGTCTGATTCTGTATTTATTATTGGAATATATCATCAACACCATCTTCATCGAAGACGATCGCAAGGTTCTCTCGATAAAGCGTTTGTACGGATATAGCTATTTAAGAGTGGCGACACCTTATTTGATCTCATCTTTAGCTATCATCTTCGCTGCGTTCCTTATCAGTATGATGGTTATGGGCAAAATTTTAGGGGTCAGCTATCTCTCTATGATCAAAGCCGGTCTCATCGTTGCGGCCATTGAAATCATTTATATCAATATCATTTTAGCTATATTCATCAATAAGCAGATTGCTTTAACTTTGAAAGGGGAATAATATGCTCGAATTAAGTAAGATCACAAAATCTTTTGGCAGTAAACAAATATTTAAAGATCTCAATCTCATCTTTAGACCGGGGGCGATGTATGGCGTCAGCGGCAAAAGCGGCTCGGGAAAAACGACACTTTTAAATATTTTAGGGCTGATCGACTTCGATTATCAGGGAACATATAAATTTAAAGGCAAAGCAATAACCGGCAAACAAAAATCTTTAATCAGAAAACTATATAAGCAGGAAATATATTATGTCTTTCAAAACTATGCCCTGATCGATGACCTAAGCGTCAAAGAGAACTTAAAGCTGATCACGACGATCAATCCAAAATATAAAGACCGCTTATCTTACGCTTTACAAATGGTCGGGCTTGACGACAGTTTTTTAAAGATGCCGATTTACGAATTGAGCGGCGGGGAACAGCAGCGCGTTTCCTTGTGTCGGGCTTATCTAAGGGATAGTTCGGTTATCTTGGCCGATGAACCGACCGGAAATTTAGATAAAGATAACGCTGTCAATATTATAAATATCCTCAAAAGATTTGCCGACGACGGCAAGATCGTCATTGTCGCCACCCACGATCTCGACATCTTAAAAAATTGCGATGAGATAATAAAATTACCGATAACCACAACCTAAAACATTATTACAACAGGAAAGGCTTGCGATATTCGCGTTAAATAATGCAAAATTTATAATAAAGTTCGTGTGTTTTAATGTTATAAATTAAGTAAAATTCGCTGAAATTTACACGAATATGTGTTATACTGTGGCTGTAAGGAGAATCGCTATGTATAGAAAGATCATGAACTTTTTAAAAGCGTGGAAAGAAAGCAAATACCGTAAACCTTTGATTTTGCAGGGCGCAAGACAGGTGGGAAAGACCTACTCGATTTTAGAGTTTGGACGCAATTACTATGAAAATGTAGCATACTTCAATTTTGAAACCAATCCCAAGCTTAATGAAACCTTTGAGGAAAATATCAGTCCTGATTATCTGATACCCATTTTATCGCACATTGCAGGACAGACGATAGTAAAGGGAAAAACGCTGATAGTATTCGATGAGGTACAACTTTGCGAAAGAGCTTTGACCTCTTTGAAGTATTTTTGTGAGGATGCTAGAGAATATCATGTCGTAGCTCTTGGCAGTTTGCTGGGTGTGGCAGTAAGCAGGACAAAGTTCTCTTTTCCTGTGGGTAAGGTCGATATGAAAACGATGTATCCTATGGATATGGAAGAATTCATGCTGGCTTTAGGAGAAGATGCTCTGGTAGCGCAGATTAAAAAGTGCTTTGAAACCGATACGCCGATGCCTTCTGCCCTGCATGATATGGCAATGCTGCTTTACAGGCAGTATCTTGTTGTGGGTGGTATGCCTGAGTGTGTTTTGCAGTTTAAAAATACCAAAGATCATATCCTTATACGCCATACTCAGGACACTATCCTGGCAAGTTATCTTGATGATATGAGCAAGTACAACAATTTGAATGAGATCAAGAAAACAAGACTCGTCTATGACAATATTACCGTACAGCTTTCAAAAAAGAATACCCGTTTTCAGTATAAACTGATAAAAAAAGGTGGACGGGCTGCCGAGTTTGAAAACGCTATTGAGTGGCTTTGTCTGTCTGGCATCGTTTCAAAGGTATATAAGGTCGAGCAGATCAAAAAGCCTTTGGAAAATTACCGTGATATTGATGCATTCAAGATCTATGTTTCTGATTTAGGACTGCTTTGTGCAAAGAAGGACTTAGCGGCAAATGATGTCCTTTATATGGCCAAGGAGCTGAATGATTTTAAGGGCGGCATGATCGAAAACTATGTCAATGTGCAGCTTACTGTCAATAGCTATAAGACTTATTATTGGGAGTCAGAGCGTGAAGCTGAGATAGATTTTGTTATTCAGCGTGACGGTCAGCTTATCCCTCTTGAAGTAAAGTCGGCAGACAATACTAAAGCCAAAAGCTTAAAAGTTTATATGGAAACCTATAAACCTGCTTACGCCATCAAGATCTCGACAAAAAACTTCGGTTTTGAACACAACATAAAGACGATCCCTCTTTATGCTGTATTTTGTATCTGAATCTAAACGAATATAGCGATCGTAGAACTTGCTTTTTATAAAGCGGTTTTTTTCTTTTCAAAGAAAGAATATTTTATAAGTAAACTACTGACTTTAAAATAAGTGGGTAAGCGATAATTGTTTTATTCTATACGGCAGACATGTAATACAACAAAATACAAATAAAAAAGGACTGACTCTATTAAAATATAAGAATCAGTCCTTTGAATTAAGAAAAGCTATTACCGTGTCTGAATAATCAGATTCACTTTATATCGCATTAAATTTATTAAGCTTTTTTACCGGTATATAACTGATAATATCTGCCGCCTTCATTGATCAGGTCATCATGAGTACCTCTTTCAATGATCCTGCCCTGCTCTAAGACCATGATACAGTCGGAGTTTTGTACGGTCGATAAACGGTGAGCGATAACGAAAGTTGTTCTTCCTTTCATCAAACGATCCATACCTTCCTGCACCAGTTTTTCCGTACGGGTGTCGATTGAAGAAGTCGCTTCATCAAGGATGAGTACCGGCGGATCAGCTACGGCTGCTCTGGCGATTGAAAGCAGCTGTCTTTGACCTTGCGACAAGTTGGAACCGTCATTTTTTAATACCGTATCATAACCGTCCGGCAGTCTTTCAATAAAACTGTCGGCATTGGCTAATTTAGCAGCTGCTATACATTCCTCATCGCTGGCATCTAATTTACCATAGCGGATGTTGTCCATAACGGTACCGGTAAACAGATGAGTATCCTGCAAGACCATGCCTAAAGATCTTCTGAGGTCGCCTTTTTTGATCTTGTTGATATTGATGCCGTCATATCTGATCTTACCGTCCGCAATATCATAAAAACGGTTGATCAGGTTAGTTATCGTAGTCTTGCCGGCACCGGTCGATCCGACAAAGGCGATCTTTTGACCAGGAGTAGCATACATCTTGATGTTATGTAAGACCATCTTTTTGCCGTCATAGCTGAAATCGACATCATCAAAGGTAACATCTCCCTCAAGTTTGGTATAAGTAACTGTTCCATCTGCTTTATGAGGATGTCGCCATGCCCACATGCCGGTTCTTTTATCTGCTTCAATGATGTTGCCGTTTTCATCTTCTTTAGCATTTACCAGTTCAACATACCCGTTATCAACTTCACTTTCTTCATCCAAAAGATCAAATACTCGATTGGCACCAGCCATCGCCATAACGATCGCATTGGTCTGGGTAGAGATCTGGCTTACTGGCTGAGTGGAGTTCTTGTTTAAAGTCATAAATGATACCAGCGTACCTAAAGTAAGTCCGCTGAAACCACTAAGAGCCATGATCGCACCGATAATGGCGCAGATGACATAACTGATATTGCCGATATTGTGGTTAATAGGCATCGTAATATTGGCAAAGCTGTTAGCCTTTTTAGCACTTTCTCGAAGTTCGTTGTTTATAACTTCAAAGTCGCTGATCGCTTTATCTTCATGACAGAATACTTTGATGACCTTCTGTCCTTCCATCATCTCTTCAATATAACCATTGACCCGGCCAAGTTCAGCCTGCTGTTTTTTGAAGTAGATGGCCGAACGTCCGGCAATCCTTGTCGTCACCAGAAGCATCACGCCGATCATAGCCAGAGTATATAAAGTAAGCGGCACATTTAAAATAAACATACTGGTAAAAGTCGTGATGATCGTAATTGAAGAATTGACGATCTGCGGTATGCATTGGGAGATCAGCTGTCTTAAAGTATCGATATCGTTGGTATAAATTGACATGATGTCGCCATGAGCATGTGTATCAAAATATTTGATCGGCAAAGATTCCATGTGTTCAAACAGATCATCTCTGAGATCACGCATCGTTCCTTGGGTAACGGTAGCCATGATCCGGTTATAGCCATAAGAACAGACGATACCGATGACATAGATCGAAGCCACACCCATCAAAGCGTGGGCTAAAGGTGTAAAGTCTTTAGTTTCCGAATTTAATAACGGCACGATATAGTCATCGATCAGTTTCTGAATAAAAAGGGTTCCCTGCAAAGTAGCTAAGGAAGTGGCGATAATACAGATCACTACCACCAAACAATGCCACTTATATTTTTTGAAAGTGTATTTAAAGGTTCTGGTGATCGTTTTGCCCATTAACTTCCAGTCGATTTTTCTCTTTTCCATTAAAACACCTCCTTATTCCTCATCGAAGTCGCCGCCGGCACTGGTCTGCGCTTCGTATATTTCGTTATAGATCGCATTATTTTTGATCAGGTTCTCATGTGTATCAAAACCGTTGATCATACCGTTATCTAAAACAATGATCTTATCGGCGTGTTCGATACTGGAGATCCTTTGGGAAATGATAAGTTTAGTAACCCCAGGAATCTTTTTAGCGAATGCTTCCCTGATCTTAGCATCTGTAGCTGTATCTACAGCGCTTGTAGAATCATCTAAGATCAGCACTTTAGGATCTTTAAGCAAGGCTCTGGCGATACAAAGTCTTTGTTTCTGGCCGCCGGATACATTGCTTCCGCCCTGTTCGATCCAGGTGTCATAACCATCCGGGAATCTTTCAATAAATTCATCAGCGCAGGCTTGAGCACAAACCTCTTTGCATTCTTCAAGCGTTGCATCTTCCTTACCCCAGCGAAGATTATCTAAGATTGTTCCTGAAAACAGCACGTTTTTCTGTAAAACAACTGCCACCTTATCTCTTAATAACTCTAAGTCATAGTCTTTGACATTAACGCCGCCGACTTTTACTTCACCGCTATCGACATCATAAAGTCTTGAGATCAGATTGACAAAGCTTGATTTGCCGCTTCCTGTGCCACCGATAATACCGATTGTTTCACCGGAATCGATATGAATGTTGATGTCTTTTAAGACCTTCTTGCCGCTGCCATGCTTATATGAGAAATTCACATCATTAAAATCGATGCTGCCGTCTTTGATCTCTTTGATCGGATCTTGAGGATCGCTGATGTCTGGTGTTTCATTTAAAACTTCAGCGATACGCTTGGCGCTGGCACTGCTCATGGAGATCATGACAAAGATCATCGAAAGCATCATCAGCGACATCAGCATACTCATGACATAAGAGAATAAAGAGGTAAGTTCACCGGTCGTCAAAGAACCGAAAACGATATGATTGGCACCAAACCACGAAAGCATAATGATGCAGCTATATACTGTAAGCATCATTACCGGGTTATTGAAAGCCAGAATACATTCAGCTTTCATAAACATCTTATATAGACCGCCTGAAGCTTTCTTGAATTTAATATCTTCAAATTTTTCTCTGACAAATGATTTTACAACTCTAATGCCTGAGATATTTTCCTGTACACTGGCATTCAGTTCATCATAATCTTCAAAGACCTTGGTAAAGATCTTGTTGGCTCTTGACATGATAAAAAACAAGACACAACCCAAAATGATGACCGCCGCAAAAAAGATCATGCTTAATTCCACATCAATAAACAAACACATGAACATGCTGCAAAGGAAAGTAAGAGGTGCTCTGACAGCGATTCTCAAACTCATCTGGAAAGCATTTTGCATATTGGTCACATCAGTAGTCATACGAGTGACAAGTCCAGCCGTTGAAAAACGGTCAATGTTGGAAAAAGAAAAAGTCTGGATCTTAGAAAAAAGGGCATTTCTTAAATTGCAGGCAAATCCTGATGAAGCATCTGCTGCAAACAAGCCAGCTAAGATACCAAACAGTAAACTAAGCAAAGCCAGCAAGGCCATTATCGATCCATAAAAATAGACCTGCCCCATATCGCCGGCCTCAATACCTTTATCGATCAGTTCTGCTATTACAAAAGGTATCAAAATCTCCATAAAGACTTCCAATGCCGTAAATATCGGGGTCAGAATGGTAACTTTTTTATATTGTTTGATTTGAGCTATCAAATTCTTAAGCATTCTCTACCTCCTCTTAAATTAAAAATAATCACATATCAATGATATATGACTGTACCAACTATTATAGTTAATTTAATAATTATTTCAAATAGAAATATGCTATTATTGATAAGTAAATATTATCAATAAGGAGTCTTATGAATATCTTTCAGTTAGAATGTTTTATCTCGGTATCTGATAATCTCAGCTTTGCCAGAGCCAGCGAAGAGATGCACGTATCCCAGCCAGCCATCACCATGCAGATCCAATCGCTTGAAAAAGAGTTAGGAGTCAAACTTTTCAAAAGAACGACAAGACTAGTCAAGCTGACCAATGAAGGTCTGATCTTTTTAAATGATGCCCGCAATATCGTCAGTATCTCTAAAAGAGCGATCAGACGTTTTGAAAGTCCGGACGAAGGAAGGCTGCACTTTTTATCATTAGGCAGTTATAATCTTCCCAACTTTTTATATATTGCCCCGATCTTAAATCATCTTAATCATGACATCAACAACTTCCGTCCCATTTTAAGATTCGTCCCTTTCAGGCAGATCTTCAGATTGCTTATTGATGGAGATCTTGATATTATCTTAGGTTTTAAAGAAAACGATACCTTAAATTATAAAGTCAATTATCTAGAACTGACTAAAGTCAATATCGTCTGTGTCATGTCTAAAGATAATCCTTTATCTGATTTAAAAGAAGTATCTTTAACAGACCTTAAAAAGGAAAGCGTCGTCTTATGCGGACCAAACTCTCAAAGACAGGATGCCACTCATTTACACAGTGTGATCGGTGAAGATAAACCTGTTTCTAAAATTTGTTATGCCGAAAATATTGAAGCTTTAATAACTTTGATCAAAGCGGGTCTTGGTATTTCTGTCTTGCCGGACAATTTAGTTTCTGAAGAATTCAATCTTTGCAAAGTTCCTTTAAAAAACACCAAGAAACTATCCTTTGGCATCTATTATAAATCTATCAATGATAATCCTTTGATCAAAAACTTTATCGATCTGGCTAAAGAATTATTATAGAACGAACTAACTTTTCAATCTTTTAAGTCATCATGCTTCATAAAAAGCCAGGGTATTGCCTTTGGTGAAAATTATATCTCATTCATTTGTAACACCAAGTATTTTTTCTACATCCGCAACATCTGACCACCCTTTTTCCTGTGCGGATTTTTCACCTTTATATAACTCTCCTATCAGCTTAATCGCAGCTTTTGTTTTTTCGTATTCTTCCATATCAATAATGACATACTTGCCTCTGCCATTTTTTGTCAAAAAAACAGGCTCTCCTGCCGTAATATCACGCAACACTTCTGTATAATTCCTTAAATCAGACACGGGTTTAATATTTGGCATGATACACACTCCTTTCATCATTGCTGTAATTATTATAACTTTATTATTCGTAAAATACTACAACATATATAATTCTGTTTCTTTCCAAACTAAATTCCGTTTCTAGATTGCGGAAGTGTATTTTACTTTGAATAGTGCATATTCATAAATTGTTTTTTTATTATCATCTCTTATTATTTATTATTTAGATAGATGTGTGTTCTTGATTATTGAAAGGAGTTATGTATATGAATGTTAAAGGAGGAACACACTTGGATCTAAGTGATCGCATCAAGATCCAGTCCGAACTTGAAAAAGGCAGTATGCTTAAAGTCATAGCTGCTATTATAAATGCTGATGAAAGGACGATAGCCAAGAAGATCAAGAAAAGAAGGATCAGACTTAATAATCACCGCTTCTTTTCTTTGTCTTCTAATAAGCGTGATAATAACTGCAAGAAGATAAACCGTTTCCCTTATGTCTGCAATAGCTGTAAGAGATATAAGAAATGTAATGAAGGATACTTCTTTGAATATAAAGCCAAAGAAGCTCAGATCAACTATGAAACGATCTTAAAAGAGGCAAGAGAAGGAATCGATATGACTTTAAGCGATAAATGCCGTGTTGATGTCATCTTGAAGGAAGGTCTTGATAAAGGACAATCAATAGCTCATATCTATAATGCCAATAAAGACCTCATACCGACTCTGTACCGCTTTATCAATAACGGCAATACGATAGCTCAAAGGATCGATACCAGAAGACAGGTAAAATTAAAGCCAAGACGCAAAAGAAAAGATAAGAATAAAAAAGATATCAGGATCTTTACAGGCAGGACCTGCAGTGATTTTTTAGTCCATATATCAAGACATTCACCTTTTTATCTTGTAGAGTATGACACAGTCGTTGATCACAGTAATGGAAATAATAAAACTTTGCTTACCATTCATTTTGCAAGTCTTCATTTTATGATCATCAGATTATTAGAGAAAAAAGATATCAAAGAAGTGGCTAAACAGTTTGTCTATCTTAGAAGAAGACTGAAAGATACTTTATATGCCAGGATGTTTTGCTTATGTGCGATAAAGAAGTAATAGAAGTGTAAAAAATTTTGCCGTTCCTATCTGGCACTTGGCCATTGGTCGGATAAGTCGGCCGTTAGGCTTCGGGCAAGTCAATCTTGCCGACAAAGCTGTAATAAATCTCAATGTCCCGCCTGTGGGTGCCGTTCTTGTCATAGCTGCACCGTGTTGACGGTGGCGGCCTGTGACTTGTCCAGTTCGGCCTACAAAAGGAAGTTCCCCCTTCTCAATAAAAGTAAGAGGGAAATGCACACCAGCTTTCAGCAATATTCAGTAATTCTCTCCCAACATTCCGATTGATATTCCAAAACACCATTCCTGTGGAAACACATTGCAAAAATCCCCATTCAAAGATTGCCTTTTCTTCT
>CALVFL010000031.1 GCA_944326825.1 uncultured Erysipelotrichaceae bacterium | reverse complement strand
AGGGCTGTTTGGGCTGGCGTACTTGAGAATGTGAGTGCTGATGCCAGTAATGTCATCATTGTCGGCATGTGGCTGCTTACTTGTCCTGCGAACTTGAAAAAAGCCGACCTTACCCGTTTTAAAAACATCATCATCCAGGTAAACCGCCACGAAGAAAAGATCAGAGAATTCATTTCTTTAAATAACTATACGATCTTAGATGAAGATATGGTCTATGATGATTTCTTCTATCCGATCATTAAATTCAATACCGATCATCATGAAAGCTATAAACCAGAAGAATTAAGACTTGGCCCGATCCTTTTAAAGAAGAGAAGCCCAGTCTTTAAAGAATATCTTAGCCATGAAGTCAAAAGATTGATTGATGATCTAAAAAAAGCCGATGATCCTTTGGATAAGCGGCATCTGGAACTAATGATGATCAAAGAAGCATTAAACAAACAAGACTGAGCTATTGCTCAGTCTTTTTAAAAGAAAAAAGTTATAAAACCGAAGTCTTATAACTTATTTGATCGCATTTACAGCTTTTAATAGACGAGATTTCTGTCTGGCAGCGTAATTCTTATGTTTAATATGATCTACGACTGCTTTATCTAAAAGAGCGTTGCATTCATTGTAAGCTTTGACAGCTTCTTCTTTATTATTTGCTTCAACAGCCTCTAACACTTTCTTGATCGAAGTCTTTAAACGGCTCTTTTCAGCAGTGTTTTGCAAGTTCTTTTTAACGTTAGTTAAAGCTCTTTTTTTCTGAGATTTAATATTTGCCATATTTCCTCCTTTTTTATGCTAGTAAATTATAGCAAACTCATATCTAAAATGCAATCATTTTCCCGCCCATTTTTACAGCCCTTAACTAACGCTAAATGCGATTAAATAGGCGTTTTTGGATTTGACAAATAGTGGTAAATTTGTTTAAAAGGTAATTTATTTATACATTATTCCTACATATTTTATATGCATCTTACCGTTTTATTCCTACATTTTAACATCTTATTTTTTCGATCTCTTCTTTCAACCATTCAATATCACGATCGGTATAAACTTTCTCGGTTATATCTCGGATGGAATGCCTAACGATTCTTTTGATGGCATATTCATCAACATTATATTTTTTAGCCATAGCAATGAATTGCTTACGGCAATCGTGAGGGTTATGACCGGAAGAGAGATTTAAAACATCAATTATAAAGTACGAATACTCACTGGTTGTGCTATAATTTTGACTATGGAAAACGCAAGAATCGTATTTATGGGCACTCCGGAATTCAGTGCCAATGTTTTAAAAGGACTTATTGAAAAAGGTTATGATATCGTCGGCGTCGTAACCCAAGCCGACAAGAAAGTCGGCCGCAAACAAATACTTACGCCATCTTCCGTAAAGAAAGTGGCTTTGGAATATGGACTCAAGGTCTTTACGCCTTTCAAGATCCGCAAAGAATATGAAGATATTTTAGCTTTAGAACCGGAACTTGTCATCACCTGTGCTTACGGACAGATCATTCCCAAAGCGATCTTAGATGCGCCAAAGTATGGCTGCATCAATACCCATGGTTCTTTGCTTCCTAAATACCGTGGCGGAGCACCGATCCAAAGAGCGATCATCAACGGGGAAAAGGAAACCGGCATCACTTTGATGTATATGAGTGAAAAGATGGATGAAGGGGATATCCTTTTTAAAGAGGCCATTCCGATCGCTATCGATGATACTAATGAAACGCTTTTTAGCAAACTCAGCGATCTGGCTTTAAAGATGCTGCTTGAACATCTGGATGAGATCATAAGCGGCAATGTCAGACCGATCAAACAGGATCACACTCAGGCGACCTATGCCTACAACTTAAAAAAAGAGGATGAGTTTATAAACTTTAATGATGATGTCTTAAAGGTCTATAATCATATCCGTGGTCTTTTAAGCAATCCTGGTGCCTATGGCATCATCGATGACAAGAAACTTAAATTCCATAAAGTACGCTACATAAACGAAGTATTCACTGAACCTTGCAAGGTCTATGGTCTATATGACAAAGCTCTTTTAGTTGGTGCCAAAAACGGTTCGATCTTGATCGATGAGATCCAGTCAGAAGGCAAGAACAAGATGCAGGCTAAAGACTTTTATAACGGTTTAGGTAAAACTTTGGTCAATAAGAGTTTCAAGGAGAATTATGAAGATTAAAGATCTTGTCTATATTGCCTTATTTACATCGATGATGATCGTTTTGACCTGTGTCATCACTATTCCTATCGGTATTTACGGCTATATCAATCTAAGCGATCTTTTGATCATGCTTTTGAGCAGTGTTTATGGTTTTGGACCGCTAGTGATCATCGGCGGTATTGGCTGTGCTTTGTCTGATCTTTTTTTGGGCTACAGTTCGTATGCGCTCTTTACTTTCTTTATCAAGAGTATTGAAAGTATCATCGTTATTTTCTTTGTGAAGCGCTTCAGACCCCGTTTCCGCTTTATCGCTTATCTGATCGGGGGTCTATTGATGCTTGTGGGCTATGCTTTAAGCGATGCGATCTTGGGAGCCAGCTTTGCTTTGATGGTGCCTTCGTTTATTGCCAATCTGCCGCAGGCTTTGATCTGTGTGAGTGCCGCTGCTCTAATCAATATCCCGTTTGAAAGATTTGTAGGAAGTAAGATAAATGAAACAAAGTAATATTCGCAATTTTTCGATCATTGCCCATATTGATCACGGCAAGTCAACTTTGGCCGATAGGATCCTAGAGATGACCGATACGGTATCTTTAAGAGAGATGCAGGATCAGATCTTAGATTCCTTGGATCTTGAAAGAGAAAGGGGCATCACGATCAAATTAAATGCCGTACAGTTAAAATATCATGCCTTAAACGGCGAAGATTATATCTTTCATTTGATCGATACGCCCGGACATGTCGATTTTTCTTATGAGGTATCAAGATCTTTAGCGGCTTGCGATGGAGCGATCCTTGTCGTGGATGCTGCTCAGGGCATTGAAGCTCAGACCTTAGCCAATGTCTATTTGGCCTTGGATAATGATCTGGAAATACTGCCGGTTTTAAATAAGATCGATCTTCCCAATGCCGATGTCGATAAAGTAAAAGCCGAGATCGAAAACATCATCGGAATCGATTGTTCTGATGCACCTTTGATCAGTGCCAAGTCAGGAGAAGGGGTCGCTAAAGTTTTGGAAGACATCGTTTCTAAATTGCCTTGCCCCAAAGGCGATAAAGATGCACCATTAAAAGCTCTGGTCTTTGATTCGGTCTATGATGCCTATCGGGGCGTCATCGTTTTGATCTGTGTCAAGGAAGGCAGTGTCAAACTTGGCGACAAGATCCGTTTTATGGCCAGCAATAAAGAATATGAAGTAGTCGAACTGGGGGTCAGAGTACCCAAGGAAGTCAAAAAAGATACTTTAGAATGCGGTGAGGTCGGTTATCTTTGTGCTTCGATCAAATCGATCAAGGATGTTCATGTCGGTGATACGATCACTTTGGTAAATGATCCTGCTAAAGAACCTTTAAAGGGTTACCGCAAGATGAATCCGATGGTCTATTGCGGTCTTTATCCGACCGATAATGCCCGCTACAATGATTTAAGAGATGCTTTGGAGAAGCTGCAGCTAAATGATTCTTCTTTGACTTTTGAAGCGGAATCTTCCAAGGCTCTGGGCTTTGGTTTCAGACTGGGCTTTTTGGGTCTTTTACACATGGAAGTCATTGAGGAGCGTTTAGAAAGAGAATATAATCTTTCGCTCATCGCTACAGCTCCCAGCGTCATCTATCATGTCCACAAGACTGACGGCACCATCTTAAAGATCGATAACCCGAGTCTTTTGCCTGATAATACCCAGATCGCTTATCTAGAAGAGCCTTATGTCAAAGCCTCGATCATGGTGCCTAATGAATTTATCGGAGCAGTGATGGAACTTTCTCAAAACAAGCGGGGCATCTATAAAGAAATGACATATATCGATGACAACCGCTACCTTTTAGAATATGAAATGCCTTTATCGGAAGTCATCTTTGAATACTTTGATAAATTAAAAAGCGTATCCAAAGGTTATGCTTCTTTGGATTATGAACTTATCGGTTACCGCCGCAGCGATCTTGTCAAGATGGATATACTTATCAATGGCGAGATCGTAGATGCTTTGAGCGTGATCGTTCATCGTGATTTCGCCTATAAAAGAGGGCAGGCCATTACCGTCAAACTAAAGGATCTGATCCCCAAACAGCAATTTGAGATCCCGATCCAGGCTGCCATCAACAACAAGATCATCGCCCGCACCAACATCAAATCATTGCGCAAGAATGTCTTGGCCAAGTGTTATGGCGGCGATATAACCAGAAAAAAGAAACTTTTAGAAAAACAAAAAGAAGGCAAGAAACGCATGAAAGCAGTCGGCAGCGTCGAGATCCCGCAAGAGGCTTTCATGGCTGTCTTGAGTATGGATGATGATAATAAATAGGGGGATTTTATGAAAAAAACATTAAAAGAATTGAAATGGAACATGATCATTCCAGCCGTTTTATCCATTGTGCTTGGCATCATACTGATCATCTTTCCGGATACTTCGATGCGCTTTATCGTCAATATCATCGCTATCGGCATGCTGATAGCGGGAGTGGCCGACATCGTTCGCTATTTTACTTTCGATTTAAGAGTATCGCTTTACCGCAATGACTTTCTATACGGTGTGATCATGCTTTCGCTGGGTCTTTTATTCATCTTGAATCCATCGATCATCATCTCCTTGATCCCGTTTATACTGGCGATCTATCTTTTAATCAGCGGTTTTATCAAATTGCAGGACGGCATTGATGCCTATCGGATGAAATATGAAAAGAGCACGATCTATATCATTTTGGCTTTGGTAAGCATCGTCTTTGGTCTAGTCATCATGTTCAATCTTATCGAAGCTGCTTCGATGCTGTTTATCTTCATCGGCATCGGTCTTATCTATACCGGTATCAGTGATATTTATACAGCTGTCTATCTGTCGTCCAAATTAGAGAAGTTTTATAACGACAACCTGCTTTGATGGCTAAGCACTTATATTTACACGTCCCTTTTTGCAAGAGCATCTGTGCTTATTGTGACTTTTGCCACTATCTTTATAAAGAAGATCAGGTCAGCAAATGGTTAGATGCTCTAAAAGAAGAAATGGCTTCTTATAAGATCGCTTCAGCTTTAGAAACGATCTATTTAGGCGGGGGAACACCTTCTGTCCTTTCTTTAAAAGAGACTGAAAAACTTTTGAGCATGCTTGCTCCTTTTAGTAAACAGCTAAAAGAGTATACGTTCGAGGCTAATCCGGAATCGATAACTTTTGATAAGGTCAGATTATACAAGGACTTTGGTGTCGATCGCATATCTTTAGGAGTACAAAGCTTAGACGATGATTTGTTAAAATTAACGAACAGAAAACATACTGCTAAAGATGTTTTTGAAACTGTTGAGATCATAAAAAAAGCCGGTATAGACAACATATCAATCGATATTATCTATTCTTTGCCAACGCAGACCCTAAGTACCTTTATGGATACTTTAAAAAAAGCTCTGTCTTTAGACATCAAACATATCTCGCTATACAGTCTGACGATTGAAGAGGGTACTTTATTCAAGGCTAAGGGATATAAAAGTCTGGATGAAGATCTGGAAGCCGATATGTATGAAAAGGCCAAAGATTACTTAGAAGCGAACGGTTATAAACAGTATGAGATCGCCAATTTCGCTAAAGATGGCTATGAATCTAAACATAATATCGGCTATTGGGAATATGATGATTTCTATGGTCTATCCCTTGGTGCCAGCGGCAAGATAGGGCATCGTCGCTATGACAATACTCGAAACTTTAACGATTATTTAAACGGAAACTATATTTTTAAATACTATGATCTTACTTTAGAGGATGAGATGTTTGAAAATATAATGATGTCGTTTCGAATGAAAAGAGGTTTGGATCTGAAGAGATTTAAAGACCGCTATAAAAAAGATTTCTTTAGTGTCTACAAAGATGCTTATGATAAACATATAAATGACCTTATCGTTAAAGATAATTATATTAGAGTTAAAAACCTTGAGATATTAAATGCTATATTAGTAGATTTTTTAAAGGATTAGGATATGAAGAAAAGAAAACGCTCATTAGCCGGAATGATAACTGTCGTCTTAATAATGGCTATCAGCAGTGGTATTGATTATCTAAGCGATGGTCAATTTACTCTATTTGATTTAAGCAACAATAAAGAAGAAGTTGAATTTATCAGAGTTGTCGATGGTGATACTGCTCGTTTTATTCTTAATGGCGAAGAAGTAACTTGTCGTTTTTTAGCTATCGATACCCCAGAAAGTGTAAAGCCAGGCACAGCAGTTGAACCTTATGGCAAAGAAGCCTCCGGCTATACCGAAGAACTTTTAAGCAGAGCTGATAAGATCGAGTTGGAATTCGATCCTAAAAGTGACAAAGAAGATAAATATGGCCGTCTTTTAGCGTGGGTCTTTATTGACGATGAGCTTTTAGAAATAAAGCTTTTAGAAAAAGGCTTAGCCGAAGTAGAATATGTATATGATGATTATAAATATCTGGATGAATTATATAAAGCTCAAGAGCTAGCTATTGAAAATGATCTGGGTATCTGGTCGCTGAATTGAATGTTCAGTTCTGATTTAAGCATTAATATAAACAAAAAGAAGGTCCTCCTTCTTTTTAATTTTGATTATAGTAGTAATAGATGGCTTGAGTACCATAGTCACCATAACCTCTGGCTTTCAAGAATTCATATTCGTTTAAGACCTGATTCAAGACAGGCAAGACCAGACCTTTCAAACTGGCTTCATTTTTAGCGATAGTCATGTCTTTGATGAAATGTTTGATATAAAAACCCGGATCAAAGTCATTATTCAAAACTTTTTTTGAAGACATATCTAATTGGAATGAGGCAGCTGATCCTTTGGTTATCGCTTTTAGTACGCTATCGATATTCAGATTATGTTTTAAAGCATAGGTCAAAGCTTCCATTGCTCCGGCGATGGCTCCGGCAATAGCGATCTGGTTAGCCATTTTGGTATGCTGGCCGCTTCCGGCGCCGCCGATATAGTTGATCGTTTCACCCATCGCTTTAAAGATATCATATACCTTATCGTAAGCCTCTTTATCACCGCCGACCATGATCGTTAATTTACCATCTCTTGCCCCTGTATCACCGCCTGATACTGGTGCATCCAAACTGTATAGATCTGCTTTATGAGCTTTTTCGTTTATGCTTATGGCAAGCGATGGCGAAGAAGTCGTCATATCGATGAGGATACTGCCTTTTTTAGCGCTGGGGATGATCTTTTCATAACATTCCTCTACATCCTTCGGATAGCCCACAATCGTGATGATCACATCGCTTTCTTTGCTTAATTCTTCAATGTTTTCTTTTAAGATGGCACCATCTTTAACTAATGCTTCTGCTTTAGCTTTTGTGCGATTATAAATATTGACCTCATAGCCATGTTTCAAAAGATTTCTGATCATGCCTTTGCCCATGACGCCAGTACCGATAAAACCTATTTTCATTTCTTCATCCTCCCTTTATAATCTAATTATAGCACTCTCTAAAAGGAAAGGAGTTCGATATGGAAATAAACACTTATCAAACTTTAGCACTGCAAAGTCTTAATAAAGAACTTAAAAAAGATGATGTCCTTATCAACAGTGTAATGGGGTTATGCGGGGAAAGCGGAGAAGCGATCGATATCGTTAAAAAATGGTTTGCACAAGGCCATCCTTTAGATAAAGAACATCTAAGGGAAGAACTTGGCGATATAGCGTGGTATTTAGCTGAAGCCGCTTTTGCACTAGATATGGATTTAGAAGATATATTAAAGGCCAATCTTGAAAAACTTGCTAAACGCTATCCCAAAGGCTTTGATAAAGAAGCATCGCTAAAAAGATAGGGTATCGATAGATGAAAACTGTGAAAGGGAACTCTTTAACAACGTCTGTTTGATAAATTGCCTGTTCCTTATGGCAATAAGACTTTTCTTAATGGGGAGATCAAAACTCGTTATGTTTTATTATATAGATTGATGATCTTTGATAATTCACTTTGAGTACAGTAAACTAAATTGCCGGTTTTGCTTGTTTATGCCGACAAGCTGTGATACAATAACAATGCTTTTGTGCTGGGTCTTTGGCTATCTCCGGCCTCTTACTCGGAACATAAGTCAATAAAGCAAAGGAGAAAAGAAATGTTATCTAAAGCAGAAAAACAAGCAATTATTAAAGAATATGCCCGTTTTGAAGGTGATACCGGTTCGGTAGAAGTACAAGTGGCTGTTCTTACTCATCAGATCAATCGTCTGACTGAGCATTTAAAAGTTCATAAAAAGGACTTCCATTCTAACCGTGGTCTATTGAAGATGGTCGGTAAGAGAAAGAACTTCATGAACTATTTAAAGAGAACCGATGTCAACCGTTACCGTGAACTGGTAAAACGCTTAGGTTTGAGAAAATAGTTGTTTATATCCGATGTTTACATCGGATTTTTTTATTTGTATAATCATGATTGTGAATAAAGTATTGTATGTAAATAAACCAAAGGGCATTACTTCTTTTGATGTTTGTTTTAAGCTAAGAAAAGTCTTTAAGACAAAAGCTATCGGTCATACGGGTACGCTTGACCCTTTAGCTAAAGGAGTAATGATCATCCTGATCGACAAGGCCTGTAAAGCCAACCAGTTTTTAGTTAAAGATGATAAAACTTATCATGCCAGAGTTAAATATGGCATTATGACTGATACCCTGGATATTGAAGGGAAGGTTACTGAAACGGCTTCTTATCAAAAGATCGCTCAAGATGAGCTTGAAGAAGTCTTAAAGAGTTTTTTGGGGCACTCTAAACAAGTCGTGCCGCTTACTTCAGCCATCAAGATCAATGGCAAAAAACTGTATGAATACCAAAGAGAAAAGATCGCTGTTGAAATACCAAGCCGTGATATCGAGATCTATGATATCAAGCTTTTGGATGTCTATGATGACGGTTTCAGTTTTGAAGCCAGGGTATCCAGCGGTACCTATATCCGCTCTTTAGTAAGAGATATCATGGCTAGATTAAATACGCTGGGAACGCTTTGTGAATTAAAAAGAGTCAAAGTAGGTAATATCGGTATTGAAAAGTGTGATGATCTCACTGAGGTATTGAATGGTCATTATCATCTTTATGATCTATATGATGTTTTGAAAGATATCTATCCTGTTTATGAAGTTGAAGATGACAAGATGATCAAAGACGGCAAGCCTTTATATCTGAATGATTATCGGGAAGATGATCTTTTGATCTGCAAAGATAAAGAAGTATTGGCTATCTATCATAAAAAGACAGGCAATGAATATCGTTCTAAAAGGGGTTTATTTTAATGGAGATATTAGAATTCGGCATCAATGATGAAATAGTCATAAAAGATAAGATCGTGGCTTGTATCGGCTATTTTGACGGTCTGCATAAAGGTCATCAGGCTCTGGCTCAAAAAGCCAAGAGCGAAGCTTTGAAAAGGAAAGCCAAAAGTGCTTTGATCACTTTCTATCCCGATCCCAAAGATGTGATAACTTCTTCTTATCATCATCATATCCAGTCTTTTAAAGACCGGATCAGGATCATTGAAGCTATGGGTATCGATCTTTTGATCATCATGGCTTTTGATAAAGAAATGTGTCAAATGCCTAAAGATCTCTTTTTTGAAAAGATCCTGCTTAAACTCAATCTTAGTGCCCTGGTCTGCGGTTTTGATTATCATTACGGTTATAAAGGCGAAGGGGATCATAAATCTTTAGTTAAAAGTGCGATCGGTCATTTTGATGTCTATGTGATTGATTCGATCAATTATTCAAATGAAAAGATCTCTTCGACAAGAGTCAAAAAAGCTATTGAAGATGGTGCGGTCGATCTGGCAAGAGAACTTTTAGGCTATGCATATTTTATATGCGGGGAAGTGGTACATGGCAAAAAGATCGGCCATGATCTTGGCTTTCCCACGATCAATCTAAAAGTTGATAAAGAGATCATCTTGCCTAAAGAAGGGGTCTATCTCGGTTATGTTAAATATGACGATCACTATTATAAAAGTATGATCAATATCGGTAAAAACCCGACGATAAGTCCTGACAACAGTGAAACCATCGAAGCTCATCTTTTGGATTTTGAAAAGAAGATCTATGGCGAAGAAGTGATCGTATATTTTAAAGAATATCTAAGAAGCGATAAACGTTTTACTTCTTTAGATGAACTAAAAAAACAGCTCAATGAAGACAAAAAAGCAGCTTTAAGATTAGCAGATGATGAACGATTTATTTTATGAACGGATGAAAGACATCTATCTTGACCGCTATGACGAGTTTAAGAAAAAGCTCGATGAAGAGCCGATCAAGACTTTCTTTTACAATACTTTAAAGGAAGATAAAGAAAAGATCACTGCCTTGATCGATTTTAAGATCGCTTCTTCTAAGCTTAATGAAGCTTGCGCTTATTATGAGGATGTGCAGATCGGCAAGACCATCGTCAATGATTTGGGATTGATCTATCCTCAGGAATTAAGCGCCACGCTTCCAGCTAAAGTTCTTGATCCTAAGGGCGATGTGCTCATCGTTGATATGTGTGCAGCACCTGGCGGCAAGAGTATCGATCTTTTAAATATCAATAAAGAAGAAGGACTTTTGATAAGCAACGAATATGAATTTAAACGGGCGGAAGCACTGGTATCCAATCTTGAAAGGATCGGCGGCGCCAGTGTGATTATCACCAATAAAGATACCAGGGCTTTAAGTGAAGAATTAAGCGGCAGGGCTGATTATGTCCTCTTGGATGCCCCATGCAGCGGAGAGGGGATGGCTCGTAAAAATAAAGATATCATTTCGCATTACAGCCTTAACAATGTCTTAAAGTGTGCCGCTCTTCAAAAAGAACTTCTGGATGATGCCTATCGTCTTTTAAAACAGGGTGGCTATCTTGTTTACAGCACCTGTACCTATGCCAAGGAAGAAAATGAAGATAATGTCAGTGCCTTTTTAAACAAGCATCCGGATATGGAATTGCTTAAGATCGATCTTGGCGAAGATCTTTATCGTTTAAACTATCCAAAGATCAGCGATAAGGTGATTAGGCTCTCGCCGCTCAACAATACAGAAGGACAGTTTATCGCTCTATTTAAAAAACATGGTGAAAGTGTTACTGCAAAAGTGAAGTATCTAAAGAGCGTCAGCCATAAACTCGTTGAAAGTTTTATCAAAGAACAGCTGGATCTTGATAAGTATTATCTTTATGAACTAAAAGACCGTTATTATCTTTCATTAAGACCATTGTACGATCTAAAAGACAAGGTGATCAGATACGGCATCTATGCCGGCGAATTGAAAAAGAACGTCTTTCTTCCCTCTCATCACTTTTACCGCATAGCTTCTTTAAAAGACCGTTATAAAAAAGTATTGGAACTAGATGATGAAGAGTATCTGAAATACCGTAAAGGCCAGAGTATCTTTAAAGATGTTTCTAACGGTTATTGGGCCCTGTTTTATAAAGGGGAGCCTTTCTCGTTTGCTAAAGTCGTGAATAAAGAACTTAAAAATAAATATCCTAAGGGATTAAGATACTAAATATGATACCTGTCTTTAGGATACAAGATTAAAAAATGGTGCTAAACTCAGAAATTCAGAACCTGAAGTTTAGCACTTTTTGTATATCTCTGTTTGTCAGTATTAAATGATCAAGAGGAAGTGAATAAGTTTTTGAAAGCTCGGTTGCAATTCTTTTTGATGTCGAAACATTTATATATCTGCCATCTGCTTCTACTACTTTGAAGTTTTTTATAAAGTTAATGATCTCATTTGTCGAATAATTGCCTTCAAGATGTTTAAACTGTAATAGTCTTTCTAAAAG
>CALVFL010000030.1 GCA_944326825.1 uncultured Erysipelotrichaceae bacterium | reverse complement strand
CAAATATGATATGACCAGAAACTTAAAAGAAGGCGGTACTTTCTTACTCAATACCACTTTCCCGAAAGAAGAGCTTGAACACCATCTTCCTAACAGAATGTTAGCTGGTCTGGCTAAGAAACATGCCAAGTTCTACATCATCGATGCTACTGAGATCGCTCAAAAGATCGGTATGGGCAGAAGAACCAATACGATCCTGCAATCAGCTTTCTTCGCTTTAAATGAACAGATCATGCCTTATGATAAAGCTGTTGATCTGATGAAATACATGGCTAAGAAATCATACTCTAAGAAGGGCGATGAGATCGTTCAGTTAAACTACAAGGCTATCGATTCTGGTAAAGACGGTTTACAAGAAGTAGAAGTTAAACCGGAATGGGCAGATCTTAAATTTGACGCTAACCGTGAATCGACTAATGATGAATACTTCGATATTCATGTCATGGGCATCAATTCTCTTGAAGGTTACGATCTTCCGGTATCTAACTTTACTAAATGGGGTCTTGAAGACGGTTCTTTAAGAAATAACGTTGCTTATAAAGAAAAGAGAACGATCGCTGTTCAAGTTCCGACTTGGAATCCTGATAACTGTATTCAGTGTAACTTCTGTTCATTCGTATGTCCGCATGCTACGATCCGTCCGTTCTTATTGACTGATGAAGAAGTTGCCAATGCACCGATGGAATTCAAGACTATCCCAGCTATGGGTAAAGGTACTGAAGGACTTAAATTCCGTATCCAGGTATCACCAGCCAACTGTGTAGGTTGTGGTCTATGTGTTACTGAATGTCCGGGTAAAGGTGGCAACAAGGCTCTTGAAATGGTTGACATCAACAAGAAACTTGATCAGGAACCATTGGCTGATTACCTCTATAAAGATCTTGAATACAAGACTCAATACTTCCCGACCAACACTGTTAAGGGTTCACAATTCATGATGCCTTATTTTGAAGTATCAGGTGCTTGTCCGGGATGTGGTGAAACTCCATACTATAAACTGGTATCACAGCTATTCGGTAAAGACATGATGGTTGCCAATGCGACCGGCTGTTCAATGATCTATTGTTCAAGTACACCGTCATCACCATTCGTCAATGATAAAAACGGCGAGGGTGTAGCATGGGCTAACTCATTATTCGAAGATAATGCTGAATACGGCTTCGGTATGGCTGTAGCTCAAAACTATAAACAATCCCGTATCTTAAAGATCATGGAAGATAATCTTGATAGCGATTGCAAAGAAGTATTTGAAAAATACCTAGCTGCTCATAGTGACCGTGAAGCTCAAAGAGCTTTAAAAGATGAAGTTGTAGCTGCTGTTAAAGCTTCTAATAATCCTGCTGTCAAAGAACTTCTAGAATATGAAAGAGATCTTGTCGGCAAGTCTGTCTGGATCGTCGGCGGTGATGGCTGGGCATACGATATTGGTTATGGAGGCTTAGACCATGTCTTAGCTAACGACCTTAATGTCAATGTCTTAGTACTTGATACAGAAGTTTACTCTAATACCGGCGGTCAGGCTTCTAAATCAACACAGGCTGCTTCTATCGCTAAGTTTGCTGCCGGTGGTAAGGCAACAGCCAAGAAAGACTTAGGTCAGATTGCTATGGCTTACGGTCATGTTTATGTAGCCAGCGTTTCAATGGGCGCTAACCGTCAGCAGACTTTAAATGCCTTGCTTGAAGCTGAAAGCTACGATGGACCATCGATCGTCATCGCTTATTGTCCATGTGCTGAACATGGTATCAAGGGCGGCTTGTCTAATCATCAGATCGTTGAAAAACAGGCTGTTGAATGTGGTTATGTAACACTTTACCGTTTCGATCCACGTAAAGAACATCCTTTAACTATCGACTCTAAAGAGCCTAACTGGGATAAGTTTGAAGCCTTCTTGCTGGCAGAAAACCGCTACGCTCAATTATTGAAGCTCAAAGGTCAGGAAAAAGCTGAAGAGTTGTTCGCTAAGACAAAGGCTGATGCTCAAAAACGTTATAACCGTTTAGTGATGCTCAAGAATTTTGATTAGTTAAATCATTTATCTGAAAAGATGTCCTTCATAAAGGGCATCTTTTTTATTTCACAAAGAAGGCTTGAATACTCTTAATTGTTTACATATATTCAAACATGGTATAATGAACTTATGAAAGTGCTATTATATTTTGAAAACGAAAAGATTATGAGTATCTCCGGTATCGGACGTGCCCGCAAGCATCAGATCATGGCTTGCGAGAGTGCCGGCATCGATTATACTTTAGATCCTTTAGATGATTATGACATTCTGCATATCAATACCTATATGTTTAACTCGAATGCTATTATCAATAAAGCCAGAAGGGAAGGCAAAGGGGTAATCTATCACGCTCATTCCACCGAAGAGGATTTCCGTGATTCCTTTATCTTTTCTAACCAGATCGCACCGGTCTTTAAGAAACATATCGTCAGTCTTTATTCTTTGGCCGATGAGATCATCACACCGACCGAATATTCTAAAAAACTGCTTATAAATTACGGCATCACTTTACCGATCAATGCCATCTCTAACGGCATCAATTTGGAAAGATTTCGTTATGATGAAGAAAAGGTCAAAGCATTCAGACGTTATTTTTCACTCAAAGATGATGATAAAGTAGTCTTGGGAGTAGGGATGTTATTTGAAAGGAAGGGTCTTTTGGATTTCTTTGAGGTGGCTAAAAGACTTCCAGAGTACAAGTTTATCTGGTTTGGCAATACCCCTAAAGTATCTTTGCCTAAAAGTATTCTTGAAGCTATCGATGATCGGCCGCTTAATGTCATCATGCCCGGTTATGTCAAGGGAGCGATCATTGACGGTGCCTATTTAGGAGCCGACTGTTTTTTCTTTCCGTCCTTTGAAGAAACAGAAGGAATCGTCGTTTTAGAGGCGCTGGCTTCTAAATTACAGGTCTTCATCAGAGATATTGGGGCCTTTGAGGGCTGGTTAGATGATAGAGTGAATTGTTATAAGGGGAAAGATGTTGAAGAGTTTACTTCTTTAATAAAGAGCTATCTTGAAGGTAATCTTAAGAATACCGCCAAGGAAGGTTATGAAGTGGCTAAAAGCCGTTCGATTGATAAGATTGGCGAGCAGTTGGCGACAGTTTATAAAAGAGTTTACGAAAAGAGTAAAAGATATGAAAAAACTATTCAGTAATACAGCATTTAATGTGGGCGTGATCATCCTGATCGGCGGTCTGGTGCTTTGGATCTCGATGTCGATCGGTGATCCGGAAGTGATCCTTTCGACAGTCTTGTCGGCTAATCCTTTTTATATATTTCTGGCCTTTTTGTTTGTCTTGTTATGGCAGCTTTTAGTCGGCTTTTGTTTGATGGTCTTAACTCATATCACCCATCCGGAATATAAGTTAAGAGAAGGTTATCTGAATGCCTTCATCGCCGCTTTGTTTCATGATCTGACACCTTCAGCCAGCGGCGGACAGATCGCTCAGTTTTATGTTTTCAGAAAGCAGGGGGTAAGATCAGGCGATGCCGGCAGTATCCTTTGGATGGAATTTATCATCTATCAGACTTCGCTCACGATCTTAAGTCTTGTTTTGATCATCTTGAAGTTTGGTTTCTTTTATTCCGAATATTCTAATTTATTTATCTTTGTTTTGCTGGGCTTTTTGATCAACAGCGTGGTCATCTTCTTTATTTATGGTCTGGCTAAGTTTAAGAGAGTCCATAACTGGATCAAGACCAAGGGGGTCAAGATCGGTTATCGTCTGCATTTAGTCAAAGACCCTGATAAAGCGATCGACAGTATTGAGATCCAGCTTGAAAAATTCCGAACGGAATCCGAGAAATTAAAGCACAATAAGAAAGTTATCCTGATCTGTGCTGTTTTATGTATTTTAAGATTGCTCGTCTATTATGCCATTCCTTATCTGGTCTTTCTGGCATTGGGGGCAGAACTCAATTTTGATCTTTTGGTCAATTCGGTGGCTATGGGTTCATTTGTCGCCATCACTTCCGGCATGATTCCGATACCAGGAGCTAGTGGCGGCACAGAGGCGATCTTCGTTTTGATGTTCGGCAATCTTTTCGGCAGCAGTATTACGACCGGAGCGATGTTGTTGTGGCGCTTTTTGACCTATTATCTGGTCATGATCATCGGTGCTTTGTGTTTAGCTTATTTAAAGATCAGAAAGGACTAAAAGATGCGTATAGGTTTATTTTCAGATACATATTTGCCAGATGTCAACGGCGTCGTATCATCAGTGGAACTGCTTAGAAAGAAACTCTCGGAAGATGGCCATGAAGTCTATGTCATCTGCACTCATCCCGGACTTATCAAAGTTGAAAAAGAGGGGAATATCATCAGACTGCCGGGCATTGAATTTAAAAAACTCTACGGCTATGCGATCGCTTCGCCAGTCCATTATTTTCTCATCGATGATATTGAGAAACTGAATCTTGACATCATTCATGTGCATACCGAATTCGGCGTAGGGATCTTCGCTCAGATGTGTGCCGATAAACTGCATATACCTTTAGTGCGCACTTATCATACTACTTATGAAGATTATACCCATTATGTCAACTTCTTAGGTCTTGATTCGATCGATAAAGCAGCTAAAAAGATCATTGCCAATCTTTCCAAGATGTTCGGCAATAACTGTATGCGTTTGATCTCACCATCAGCCAAGACTAAAGAGATGCTTTTGCGCTATGGCATCAAGACGCCGATCGAGATCATTCCGACCGGCACTGAGTTAGCCCTTTTCAATAATGACAATACTTCTTTAGAAAGAAAATTTGCCATCCTTCAAGAATGCGGCATTAAAGATGATGAGAAACTGATGTTATATGTCGGGCGTATCGCTCAGGAAAAATCTTTGGATCTTGTCATCCGCAGTTTTAAGAAAGTAAAGGCAAAAGGCTTAAAAGTTAAACTGGCGGTCATCGGCGGCGGACCGGATCTTGAGAATTTAGAGAAAATGGCTAAAGATGAAGGAGTAGATGATCTTATCTATTTTGGCAATAAGCGGCCGTTTACGGAAGTTCCGGACTATTATCACAGTGCTGATGCCTTCATCAGTGCTTCAACCACCGAAACGCAGGGCATGACTTATGTCGAAGCGATGTCGTCGGGTCTTGTCATCTTTGCCAGAAGAGATGAATGCCTGGAAGAGTTGCTTTTTGAAGATGAAACCGGTTTTTACTTTGACGATGAAGATGAACTTGTTTCAAAGATCGAAAAGTTTTTGACTTTAGATAAAGAAACTTATCTCAAGATGTCCGCTCGCTCCAAAGAGATCACCAAGGTCTATGATGCCGATCTCTTTGCGGAAAAGATCTTGAAGCTCTATGAAGAAGCGATCAGTGAATATCATCGCTATTATCTGATCACCAAGACCAAGCTTAAAGATGATCATGTCGTTTTAGAGTTAGAAAACAGTTATCATCAAAGCGAGAAACTGATCGTATCTTTAGATGATTTTTATGAAAACGGCTTAAGAAAAAACGATAAGATCAAAATATCGTTATTCGATAGTTTAAAGGATAAAGAAGAAGAAGTTATCGCTTATAAAGCGGCTTTAAACAAGCTGGCCCTAAAAGATCATACCATTAAACAGATGTATGATTATCTGACTAAAAAGTTTGAAGATCTGAGTATTGAAAAGATCAACAAGATCATCGATCGTCTGATCGAAAGAGGACTTTTGGATGATGCCAAGTATGCAAACAGTCATATCGAAGGTTTTGAAGCTAAACTCTTGTCTAACCGGCACATGATCAATATGTTAAGAAAAGACGGAGTAAGTCCTGACATCATTAAAGAAACGGTTCTGGAAGATGATGATAAAGAGTTTAAGAAAGCTTCTAAATTAGCTTTAAAGTATCAGGGTTCTATCCACAACAAATCTTTTAAGATGAAAAAACAAATGATCTTAAAGAAACTCATGAATGAAGGCTATACTTATGATATAGCTATGAAGGCTATTGATACTTTGGATTTCAGCAATGACATCATTTCTGAAAGCGAAGTGATCCGCAAGGAAGCCAAGAAAGCTAAATCACGTTATGGAAGGACTTTAAATGGCACAGATCTTAGAAACAGAGTTTATCATACTTTAGCTTCAAAAGGTTTCAGCAGTGAGAATATATATGCCATTTTAAGTGAAATGGAGTGGGATGATGAATAAGAAAGTTATTGATTTTAAAGAAGGCGAACATTTACAGACTAATCTTTTAGTAGCCAATATAACTAAAGGAACGACTAATTCCGGAGCCCCTTATCTTACTTTGACGCTTCAAGATGATACGAAGACGATCGAAGGGAAGTTATGGGATGTAAAACCGGAGATCGAAAAAGAACTTTCCATCGGGAAAGTATATGCTTGTGAATTTGAAGTCATTAAATATCGGCAGACTTTACAGCTTAAGATCATCAAGATCTTGCCTTTGATCCAATCAGAGATCGACATGAATGAGTTTATTTTCAAGTCGCCAATATCAAAGACTTCGCTTATGAACGGTATTTCATCGGCTATAAACCGTATTCAAAATGAAAAGATCGCTAAGATCGTTGTCGGCTTGGTCCATGAATATGAAGACCGGCTCTATGATTATCCAGCCGCTTCCAAGATCCACCATTCGTTTATGGGCGGGTTGGCTACTCATATAACAGGTATGTTAAAGATCGCCGATGCGCTTTGTGAGATCTATCCTGAGATCAGTTATGATTATCTTGTTGCCGGCATCATTTTGCATGATCTAGGCAAGATCGAAGAACTTTCCGGTCCGATCGTAACTGAATATACCGTTCCTGGCAAACTCTTAGGTCATATCTCGATCCTGCAGGCTAAACTCTATGAGATCGGTGATGCCCTTAAATTAGGGGAAAGTGAAGAACTTACTGTTTTAAGACACATGGTCTTAGCTCATCATGGTCAATTAGAGTTCGGTTCACCGATCAGACCGATGACTTTAGAAGCTGAACTATTGTATCTTATCGATAATATCGATGCCAGGATCAATACGATAACTAAGGCTTTAAGCGAAGTCAATGAGGGTGAATTTACTCCTAAACTGTTTGCTTTAGAAGGCAGAAGTTTCTATCGTCATAAATAGTACAATCAAATCTAAAAAAACATTGTCCGTTAATTGGACAATGTTTTTAATAGTTCTTCTTTGTTATAATCATTTTCATGCATGATGATCTCGATCGTATCTTTTTCATCATAGCGGGGAATGATATGAACGTGCAGATGATTAACTGTCTGGCCGGCAGCTTCATTCGTGTTGATCAGTACATTGAAGCCTTTGGCATTTAGTCTGGTCATGATCTTTTCAGAGAGAGTCTTAGCTACCTCCATAAGATGTGCCCACTCGTTTTGCGGGATCGCCAACATATTGTCATAGTGTTTTTTAGGCATCACCAGCGTATGACCATAGGTAGTCTGTGACAGATCAAGGATAGCTAAGACTTCTTCATCTTCATATACTTTATAAGAAGAGAATTCATTATTGATGATCTTGCAGAAGACACACATTATTTAAACTCCTCATAAGTTTTAGACATCAATTCATAAGTTCTTTGATCATATACTTCAATATCGTATTTGACCATGTAGTAGTTTAAAATATCGGCAGTATCAATTTCACTCGCAAGATAGTCGTAGAATTCGTCCATGAAAGTTGTAGGATCAACATTGGTGATATCTGCAACATAGTAGCGATCTTCTGAAGTGGTATTGCCTTCCGAATCAGTAGCGCTTACAACACTTAAGATCACACTAGACAACATCGGCTCATCAGCTGACTGCAGTACACTTTTAACTTCTAAGCTGATATCGGATTTATCGGTATAGACTTTTTCTTCAACTTCTGATCCATAGCCCTGATGAGCAGCGGCCATTTCATAGCTCGTACCGTTTTTTATCTCTTCGATCATCGCTTCGGCTTTTTCACGAGTATCTAAATAGATGATCTTAGCTTTGACAGGTTTATATTCTTCGAGCAGTTCTTCCTGGTTGGCATCGAAGTAACTGTCAGCTAAAATACCGGCAATGGCATCGATCTTAAAGGATTCTAAAAGAACATCCTCGCCGCCATAATATGAAGCTACCTTATCATAAGATGAGCCATACTGTTCTTTTACTTCTTCTAGTGAAGCTTCGGCTTGTTCATTGATGGTATTTTCATCAATGTTTTCTAACGTGGCCAGATCTTTAAAGAGGTTATTGACGATGATCTGGGTATAATCGTTATTTTTAAGATTTTCAAAGAAAGCCTGCTTGCTCAAGCTTACACCATCACCAGAGATGATGCTGGCACTTGGATCGCTGACACTGGTCTTAGCAGCACAGCCGCTAAGCAAGATCAGACATAATAAGACGATCAGTTTCTTCATTATTCTCCCTCGCTTTCATCAGAGATCTGTGACATCAAAGAGTCATTGAGTGTTTCATCATTGATGGTGATATTTAATTCTTTAGCTTTTTCTAAAAGCGGAGCGTTATATAAAACGACATCATCGCCAAAGATATTGTTGATGAAATCAGTGTATCCGTATAGATCTTCCGGATTCTCGCTGTCACAGCGAATGATGTGATAGCCGTATTCCGAAGTGATTACGGCACTGTTTTCGCCTTCGTTTAATTTTTTGGCTGCTTTTTTGAACACTTCGACATAAGTAGAGTTATCATCATCAAAATAACCAAGCAGGCCGCCGTTTTCACTGCTGCTGTCTTCTGAATATTCCTTGGCTACATCAGCAAACGGACGAGCCTTGAGTTCTTCTTCAACGACAGTCAGTTTTTCAGACTCTTCTTTAGTCGGATGAGCGACATAAGAAGTTGTGCCGTCTTCATTTTTCACCTCTTCAACATCAGCTACTTTGATCAAGATGTGCGAGATGATCTTTGGATGTTTTTCCTCCATGAATGGGGCAACATATTCATCGTAGTGGTTTTTTAAATATTCAGTTCTTAATTCCAGTGATTTCTGGATGTAGATGTAGTATTCATCAATTTCATCAACACCGCTGAAACCGACTGACTGTAGTTGGCTGTTTAGCTCTTCTTCAGAATAGTTTTGCAGAAGATAAGCTGATTGATTGGCAGCTACATTTTCCATCTCGCTTGTTGTTTTGATGGCGGCATCGCATACTAGACGGTCAAATTCCCGATAGATGCTCGTGGTGCCATAGCCCTCTTTGAGTTCATCATAGAGCTCATCAGCAGTGTAGTTTTGATCTCCTATACTATAGATAAGGTATTGGCCATCAACTTCCTTGGCAGTCATTTCAATCGGACGGTTTTTGAATGAATCGATCGCATAAACGACCACAAAGCCGACAAAAACGACAACGATCAGGATGATGAACCAAAATTTCTTCAATATTTCTTTAATATCCATGAGGTTCCTCCTAAAACTCCTTTATTATATAATAATTAGGTTTTTTAGTAAAAGAATTCACCAAAAGTTCAGATATAGATAGTAAAAAAGCCATTGTCTTAAAGATTGTGCTATAATTTTTAAACGCAGGGGGAGGTCATTATGAACAAACTTAAAATTGAAGATCTGCATGTTAAAGTTGAAGATAAAGAAATACTAAAAGGTCTAGACCTTGAAATAAATCCTCATGAGATCCATGCCATCATGGGTCCAAACGGCAATGGTAAATCTACCTTGTTGCAAACGATCATGGGCCATCCTAAATACATCGTCACCAAAGGAAAGATAACTTTTGATGATCAGGATGTTTTAGCGATGAGCGTTGATCAAAGATCGAAGATCGGTCTGTTTTTAGGAATGCAGTATCCGATGGAGATCGGCGGCGTGACCAATTCTGACTTTTTAAGAGCGGCCATCAATGCCCGCAACACTGAAAATATCTCGCTATTCAAATTCATCAAAGAGATGGATGCCAATATTCAAAAATTAAAGATGAAAGAAGATCTGGCTCACCGTTTTGTCAATGACGGTTTTTCCGGCGGCGAGAAAAAGCGTAATGAGATCTTACAGATGCTGATGCTCAAACCACAGATCGCCATGCTTGATGAGATCGATTCCGGCCTTGATGTCGATGCGATCAAACTGGTTGCCGATGCGATCCTTGATCTTTATGCCAAGAGCGATTTGAGCATTATGGTCGTATCACATTATGAAAGATTCTTGAGTCTTTTAAGACCTACCCATTGTCATGTTTTGATCGATGGCAAGATCGTGATGAGCGGTGATAGCGAATTGGCCGCCAAGATCGATAAAGACGGTTATGACTGGTTATATGAAGAATTAGCGATCGCTAAAAAAAGTCCTGATGAAGCACCGTTAGTCTTCTCGCTTGGTACTTGTGCCAAAAATGTGAGGAATCCTAAATGATCATCGAACTTAACCAAAACTATCTCAAAATAAGTGATCAAAGAGATCTTTTGATCAAAGTCCAAAGTCCTGAGGTTCATTTGGATTACGAGGTAAGTACTGATACCAGAGTCATCATCATCAATGATACGACTAAGGATCTGCATCTTAAAGAAAGCGGCTTTGTCACTGGCGGTGCTGAACTTCTGATCGCCTATCTTGATCTCAATCAGGGCAAGACTTTTTATGAGGCGGATATAAAAGCCGACAAAGACAGTTCCTTAAAGATCATTTCCAAATATCTTTGCAGTGATCAAAAGAAAGCTGATCTTAAATATACCTGTTTAAAGGAACGCTCCAGCATCGATATCGATAATTCAGCCATTGTCCTTGATGATGCAAGTTTAGAGTTATCCTGTACAGGAATAATTGATAAGGGTGCCAAAAGGGCCAAGAATCATCAAAGTTCCCGCTGTCTTACAGTCGGCAAACCTAAAACAGCCAAGATCGAGCCGATCCTTTTGATCGATGAAGATGATGTCGAAGCTTCCCACTCTTTAAGTTCCGGTACCATCGATGAAGATGTCTTGTTTTATATGAACACTAAAGGCATCGATTATAATGCAGCGATGCGCTTGTTTATCAGCTCATATTTAACTTTGGATGAGCGGCTTTTAAAGGATTATCCAAGTATCCAGGATGAAATAAGAAAGAAGGTAGAGCAATGCTTGATGTAAAGAAGATACGTAACGATTTCCCGATGATCAAAGAATTAGAAAAGAAAAAAGCTATCTATTTTGATTCGGCTGCTACTTCTTTTAAACCGCAGTGTGTCATTGATCGGGTCAATGAATATTACACTAAAGAAACAGCCAATATCCACCGTGGCGACTATGATCTATCTTTCAGTGTTTCTGATGAATATGAGAAGGCCAGAGAAACCGTCCGCAAATTCATCAATGCTGAAAGCAGTGCCGAGATCGTCTTTACCAACGGTGCTTCATCTTCGCTCAACCTCGTCGCCTATGGCTATGGCCAGAAGTTTTTAAAGGAAGGGGATATCATCTTATCTACCGAAGCCGAACACGCTTCTAACATTCTTCCTTGGTTTAAAGTAGCCGAAGTCACAGGAGCTACCATTGAATATATACCTTTAAATAAAGACGGCAGTTTTGATATAGAGAATTTAAAGAAAGTCATGAGCGATAAAGTCAAAGTCATCACTTTGGCTCATGTTTCTAATGTCTTGGGCTATATCATGCCGATCAAAGAGATCGCCAAGATCGCTCATGAGTATAATGCTGTTGTAGTTTGTGATGGTGCACAATCGATCCCCCATATCAAAACAGATGTCCGTGATCTTGACATCGACTTCTTATGCTTCAGCTCTCATAAAGTTTTAGGACCAAGCGGTGTTGGCGTGATGTATGGCAAATATGAACTTTTAGACAAGATGGACCCGTTTATGCTTGGCGGGGGATCTAATGCCCGCTTTGACATCTGCGGCAATATCTTGCTTAAAAACCCGCCTTTCAAATTTGAAGCCGGCACGCCTTGTGTTGAAGGTGTTTTAGGCTTTAAGGCTGCTTTGGAATATCTGATGGATATCGGCATGGAAAATGTGGAAGCCAATGACCGAATGCTGCATAAATACTTTATGGATGAGATAACTAAACTTGATAACGTCGAAGTCTACAACAAGCAATCAGAAACTTCCATCGTTACTTTCAATGTCAAGAATATCTTTGCGCAGGATGTAGCCTGCTATCTCAATTCTAAAGGCATCTATGTCAGAAGCGGCAATCATTGCGCCAAGATACTTCTCAATGTGATCGGAGTATCGGAAACGATCAGAGCTTCACTTTATCTTTACAACACTAAAGAAGAGATCGATTATCTCGTCGAGGTCTTAAAGGGTGTTACTTTACAGAAATGTATCGAGGCTGCTTTATGATGATCGATAATGAATTTAAAAGAGCGATCATTATGGATCACTACAGCAAGCCGCACAACAAGGGTTCTATTGATGAGAGCTACAAGAGCGTACACATGGCATCTGATTCCTGTATCGATGATATAACGGTCGGGATGAAGTTTGATAATGACATCGTTAAAGATGTTCGCTTTGACGGGGTCGGCTGTACGATCTGTATCTCTTCTACTTCGATCATGTCAGAACTCATCAAAGGTAAAAGTATTGATGAAGCTTTAAAACTTATCGATGAATACTATAAGATGATCGATGAAAAGCCTTATGACGAAGATGCTTTAGAAGAAGCCAATGCTTTCAACACTTTAAGCAAACAGGCTAACCGCATCAAATGCGGTACGATCGGCATCAAAGCGATGAATATACTTTTAAGAGAAGAAAAATATGGAAAATAAAGATATTATAGAAACACAGGACAATTATAAATACGGTTTTCATGATGAAGATGTCAGTATCTATAAGACTTCCAAAGGATTAAGCGAAGATGTGATCAGAGCTATCTCATTAAAAAAAGGTGAACCGGACTGGATGTTAGACATAAGATTAAAGGCATATCATGAATTTATCAAAATGCCTTTGCCTGATTTTGGGCCGGATCTAAGCGAGATAGATTTTAATGATTTCACCTATTATATCAAGACAGCTAACGAAGTAGCCAATACTTGGGAAGAAGTGCCGGAAACGATCAAAGATACCTTTAACCGTTTAAAGATTCCAGAGGCGGAACAGAAGTTTCTGGCAGGCGTATCTACCCAATATGAATCAGAAGTCGTTTATCACAATATGCTTAAGGAAGTTGAAGACGCCGGGGTCATCTTTTATGATACCGACACGGCTTTAAAAAAGTGTCCGGAACTTTTTAAAGAATACTTCGGCAAGATCGTTCCTTATACAGACAACAAATTTGCTGCTTTGAATACAGCAGTGTGGTCGGGAGGATCTTTTATCTATGTGCCTAAAGGCGTCAGACTGAAAAAACCGCTTCAGTCTTATTTCAGGATCAATTCGGAAGCGATGGGGCAGTTTGAACGCACTTTGATCATTGTTGAAGATGAAGCTGATCTGCACTATGTCGAAGGATGTACGGCACCCCGCTATTTTAAAGATTCTTTACATGCAGCCATCGTTGAGATCTATGTCGGAAAGAACGCTAAATGCCGCTATTCGACAGTCCAGAACTGGTCCAGCAATATCTTGAATCTTGTAACCAAGAGATCATTAGTCAAAGCTAATGGCGTGATGGAGTGGATCGATGGCAATATCGGTTCTCACATCAACATGAAGTATCCGGCCTGCATTTTAAAAGAAGAAGGGGCCAAGGGTATCTGCATATCGATCGCTGTCGCTTCAAAAGACCAGTATCAGGATGCCGGGGCTAAAATGATCCATTTAGCACCCAATACCTCTTCAACGATCATTTCTAAATCCTTATCAAGAAAAGGCGGCAAAGTAAACTATCGTGGTCTTGTCAGAATGGGTCCTGACGCTTCTAAAGCCAAAGCCAAAGTTGAGTGTGATACGCTTATCTTAGATGATCTATCTTCGAGTGATACCATTCCTGTCAATATCACACAAAACAATGATTCCACTATCGAACATGAAGCTACGGTATCGAAGATTTCAGAAGATCAGCTCTTTTATCTCATGTCCAGGGGTCTTAGCGAAGAAGATGCTACCCAGATGATCATTCTTGGCTTCATTGAGCCGTTCACAAGAGAACTGCCGATGGAGTATGCCGTTGAACTTAATCAGTTATTAAAGATCGATATGCAAGGTTCAATCGGTTGATCTTTAGTGAATAAAAAAGTAAAAATACATAGATAACCCTTTCTATATATGGTACCTGTCTTTAGAGGTTTGCATTAAAATATGGTGAGAAAATATTAATGAGCTACAATTTGTAGCTCATTATTTTTTCATATTGTTTCTGATTGATCATGGCATTCATGATTGGTAATTTTGTCTTT
>CALVFL010000029.1 GCA_944326825.1 uncultured Erysipelotrichaceae bacterium | reverse complement strand
CGTGCAATGATTTGGATAAATACGTACTGCATGAATTATCGACCTCCTTACTCTGTGAAATAAAGTGCACGACAGATTATTTCACATAAGGATTATTATAGGGAGGAGTGGCACAATTTAAAGCGACACAAGTGGCACAAAAAAACGCCGCTGGTGGCACAAGTCTAAGCGACTTAGTGGCACCAAAACGACGTCGTTTTCAGTAATACAGGAAAATATGAAAAAGAAATATTTAAGATAGATAAGGATGATATTAAGAAATACAGAAAAGAAAATGGTAAATTTTATGATACATTTTCTAAAATTAACGCTTCTTTTGTAACCACAAATTATGATAATGTATTGGAAGAATACTTCGGTTTTAAAAAAGTCCCATTAGGAGCCGTGGACAATACATACAATAATTACTATTTATCAAGAGGAGATGTAGTTCATATTCACGGTGATATATGTGCTGAAGAAAGTGATGATAGGATAATATCGTCTGTTAGAGATTACGAAGAATTATATTATAAAAATGATAATGAAAAGGTATATTTGGAAGGATTTGAAAGAAGAGCGAATTTGATTTGCAATTTTTTGAAAGATTACTTCAAAAGATACGAGATACTTATTGTTGGGTATAGTTTAACAGAATCAGAAATATTAAGATTTATTTTGTCAAGTAAATCTTCCAAAAATGACAATATCACCGTTCTTTCCTTTAAACGAGAAAGTAGCGACGAGATGTTATTATCAAAGTTGTATGAACAATTGGGCATTAATGTTTTATTTTTAGATTTAGATGAGAGAGGGTATAACGAACTTTTTGGGTTTTTAGAAGAGTTAGCTAACGAAATAGCAAGGAAAGAACTAACTTTTTCGGATGTTCATGAATTAGATGAATTACTAAATTCTAAACCAAGAAATGTTAGAAGGTACATTGATTTTTTAGATAACAATAACATTGAATATTTGAAATATGCATTAGATAATAAATTGTTCGATCCTGAAAAGTGGAATAATAAGGAGAGTTATAAAGAATTTTGTTCCCTTATAAATAAGTTTTATAGCAAAGCAAATGAAACAATGAGGAATGAAATAAAACGTATTTTGCAGATTATTATAACTGATATTAAAAAGTACTATGATCAAATCTGTTTAGATAATATAGAGCCAATTGTTGATTTGGGCTTATCTAGACCATTGGTTAAAAAGATAAGTACTCAACTTATTAGACCTAAAAATTTGAAATTAGGTG
Organism: uncultured Erysipelotrichaceae bacterium; assembly: GCA_944326825.1. Taxonomy (GTDB): domain Bacteria; phylum Bacillota_I; class Bacilli_A; order Erysipelotrichales; family Erysipelotrichaceae; genus JAHHTG01. The sequence goes on along the minus strand of CALVFL010000029.1, from coordinate 60,962 downwards.
CTCATAAAGCTTCGTTGTTTTTGTATAAATTACAAGACTTCAGTGAAAATCAAGAGGCATTTGATTCTGCAGTAACATTATTAACTAATATGCTAATTTATGGCACAAATGGGGAAGTGCTTTGGTTTCGTAATAATATATCTAACACTATTTCTTCGCTGGCTGTTTCGAATATTATGCATTATATAAACGATATTAAACTTTTAGACAAAAGTGATAAAGATAATGTTAAGTGGGCAGTAGATGAGTTTGGTAGACTAAATTATAAAATTAAAAATATTGAGTACAATGATATATTTGACCACTTTTATAACTCAATCGATGATGTTTTAACTAATGTCAATTTAAAGTGGGGGAGAGAAAGAGGAACCGATGTCATTAGATTACTGAATATTTATTTTGAAAACAACAAAAACAAAGAATATATAGATAAACTGATTGATTCAGATGATGTACTCTTAATAAAGTCGGCTTACCATTTTTTGCTGAATTATTTTTCTAGCGATATATGCGCAGACTTCATCGATAAAGAAGAAAGCTGTGGCGAAATAATGTCAAATCTAACATACTCAAAAGTTTTTACAGAATTAATCATTAAATCAAGGAACAAATTAAAAGAAAGTACTAAAAATAATATTTATGCTTTCTTTAAAGGAACCACTTTATTTAATGATAAGGATCATAATTCCATTTTAATTGGATGCTATAATAATTTAACAAAAAATGGCGTTATAGACAACTTTATTGACCTGCCTGAAAAGTTTAAAAATATAGGTTTATTTGAGGGTATCTTTGCAGGCTTTGTCAAAAGTAGAAGTTTTATTACAGAAGACAAAATTATTAGTAACTTTGAAGAATCGGTTTTAGAATTAAACAAAATATGCCAAAACAAAGCGGAAGAAATAATAGATTTTGAAAGTGAAAAGAATTATGCCGGAACCAGAGATGAAATATTAAGCAAAATCGACTTGTTGAAATTAACAGTTTCTTACGATATCTCAACAGAATTGTGCGACGAGGTATTTGTGGATCTCATCGATGCTATAGAATTTCCATCTTATAACTTTAAGATCGAAACTTTGATTGATAGAATTATTGCGAACGATATTGATGAAGTTGAATTGAACAAGAAAATGTTAATGATACTGGATAAAATAATCTCTTCAGAGAAAGTTAACGATAACTTGTGGAAAAAAATATACAGTTCACTGAATTCATATACTATTAGATACAGATCTGATATAAATGATGTGATCAGCAATATTAAAAATAAAAGGTTTAACCTGTCGATGCATTTTTTTAATGATCAATTATTCATCATCTCAAAAATATTATTTAAATCTGCAAAGCATTTTAAAGCAAGGGTAAATGATTTTTATAATTTCTTGATCGGCAAAAGCAACAACCTCTATATGTATTCCAATCTTGGTTTCTTTATAGATGTATTCTTAAATAATGGCAATGATGTCAATTTGAATAAGATTTTAGATTGCGATTTGAAAGAGCAGTTCTTTATATGTGGTTTTATTGTCAGAAAAAAAATAAACTTAGAGTCGGCATTGCCTTTGAAGCATTTATTTGAAAGTTTTTCTTTTAATAAAGATATTATTAGTTCAAATAAAGAAGATGTTTTAAATTACATTGGAAGTTCTATATATTTGTTTTATGGGAACACATCTATTTATGATGATTTTGTAGATAAAATATTTCGCGAAGCATTAGATGGATTTGGAGATAAACCTATAAAGGTTTTGAAGGGTTTTTTGAATTGTTGTTATAATGATAATATTTGCAAAAAATATGATGCGGTAATATATAAAATAAATAAATATTTGTTTGATTCAGAATCAAAATCATTAGTTTATAAAGATTCTTTAATTGAATTTATTGTTAAAGTTGTTGCTAAATTTTCAACGAACATTACTAATATAGAAGTTATGGGCAAAATTGTTACGTTATTTGACCATTATAATGATTGTATAAAAATAGATTATGAATTATATCAATATTACCAAAAGGTTAAAGATGAAACAAACGAAAAAATAATTAAAATAACCGAAGACATAAAATGCTTGTTTAAAAAGTGGGATTCTTATTATTACGATGCCCACTTTGACCGAATTAAATAATTTTTATGGAGCAGCTATGGTATGCATTGTTCGTTTGGCAAAAAGCTGATTGCGATTTTGTGCCAAGAAAATAATTTTGTAAGAGAATATTATCAAGCCATTTTATTCTTGCGTGGTTTTGCTTTGTTTCCTAAAAATCTTCATCTTGTTTTGAATAGTCAATATTCTTGCAGTAGATAATAGCTTTTGAAGCTGACTCAATCGCTTTTTTGATCATTTCATCTGTTTCCATGCCTTGATTAAACAACATATCCATGATGAGAGGTAGATTTGTGCCGCTGACCAAGTGTATATTTGGTCGCTCCACATATTTCAAAAAGATGTTATTGATGCTGCCGCCATATACATCCGTCAATACTATGATGTCGCAGTTTTTATCAGTTAACTCAACTATTGTTTTATCGATCTTCTTTTCGATATCATCGTCATCGATATATGCACAAATAGTCATTATATTTTCCTGTTTACCCATAATAAACTGCAGCGTATTATATAAACCTTCGGCAAATTTGCCGTGAGATGCTAATACAAAATATTTATCCATGATCATTCTCCTTCGTTATTAGTTTTAATGTATATGTAGATATAAGCGATCTCCGAATCCGGTATCTCAATATTATAATGGTGTGAAATATCGGCAAAACTGTCTTTTACCAACTCAATAAAATCTTTATGTTCAGCAATGAAATCATCGATATTATCGAAATTGGTTATTGCATTCTTGGTTACCAGTCTTTCAACTAAACAGCTGATGTGTATATACATACCTACCTTAACTTTATTGGAAAATAAGATCCCCATCTTTTTCTCAAGACGATTGATAGCCTTCTCCACGAAATTTAATAAAGTATCAGGATTTAAGATCGTTATATAATTCAAGACATTGTACATTGAAAAGTTTCTGGTCAGATTTTTGATGAATCTATCCATCTCTTGTTTGGTGTATATATTGGACAATAGGCTGCTCACCATATCGACATTATTGAGATTTATCATGTCTTCCAAGGGTATAAAATGAATACCTGGAACCTCTATTTTCAATGTTCCGGTAATAAACAAAACATCAAACTTGCTGAAAACTTTATCATGCGTTAAATTCTTCTGCAGCTCATAATAGTCATAAGGTATGATGTTAATCTTGTTTTTCTTAGGCATGCTGTCTTTGAAAAGTTGAATTATTCTGTCTGTAGAATTCATGCCTGTTTCGGTAGTGAAGATAATTGCCAGTTCTTTCTTTTGTTTAGATATTATTTTGTAGTGCAGCAAAGTTTCGCTGCATGTTGACGATAAAATTTCTTCCATAGGCATTTCCTGCATTATTTTAATGCCGATATCTAAAGCAATCTTAGTAGAAATATTATTGATTATACCGATATTGGTATTTGGTATATCCTTTAGTAATTCGCCGATATTTTCAAGAGAGCCCATATCGACCAATAGTATGACCTCATTGCTTATATAGTTATTCTCAAAGTATTTGTATAATTTATTAACTATATCTTTAACAGAGGTATCTAAAGGCATGTCTAATGATTCAAATATTCTTTTACCAAGTAGTCTGTTGCTTGCATCAGCTATTGAGCTAGCCGTTGAATAACCATGAGAAATAATTATTCCTGTAATGAATCTTTTCCTTGTCTTATTAGTAAAAAATCTAAAATATAAACTCAAAAAGATCGAATTAACTTCATCAATATCAATATCTAGAGTATGTCTTATCATTGATGATAATTCTTTGATTATTCCATATTCATTTTCTAGATCAACACTTATTTTATTGGTTATCTTGGAAATATCAGGGTTGTTATGGCTCCATTCATAATATTGTCCAGAATAGTAGATCTGCATATAAATGATCCTAGCAATAACATAGCTACCGTTAGCTGGTATTAGGAAATTATAACGAGAACTAAGATTGTCAAATATATTTTCTAAGACTTTTTCTATGGAGTTGATTCGATTATTGAAATATTTTTTGTTGAAAACTAAGAAATCAAAATAATCGTTCATCAAATCAGTTGCCTGCTGATAAAAATCGTCTGTGTTTAAAAGACCATATTTATCATATATCCCTAGCAATTTATCAAAGTAAAATAGAATTTTATCTATTTCACTTTCAACATTCAAACTTTCAATAGGTACTAAATTATTGTCTTCACTAAAATCACTTTCAAAAGATTGCCTTGAAAGCAGATTTGAAGGAAGATGATATTGATAAAGAATCAATGTTCCTTCGTTATTTTGCTGAGATTGTAAAGCATTGGCGCAACATATTCTGATCAGATATTTCAATTCTTCTATATTCCGGTCAAGATGAGATGTTAAAAGTGTTTTAAGCAAAGAGTTGCTTAACAATATCTTATCGTTTATCCTTTTGGCTTCACTCTTAACAAAATGATATATCATTCCTTTTCTGTCTTCCGGGAATCTTTCGTCTAATGACGGCACATTGATAACTACCGGTATTTTTTGGAAAAGATCGTCTTTGCCAAATTCATTAGATTTTAATTCCGTTGAAAAGACCAGTCTGATTTCAGGGCTGATATCTTTTTCGTTAAAGTTGGTATTTTTTTCATGCCTGATCAGATATTTTAACTGCTCTTTGGTTTTATTGTCTAAATATTCTGCGTGATTAAAAAATAAGATGCCGCTTTTCATTTTATTCAGAATCCCACATTCAACCAAAGTTCTGTCTTCGTCGTATAATCCAAACAATTCCTTAGCATGATCGACCTCACTTTTACAATTATAGATATAAAAAGTATCTGCTTTTGAAAGTATCTTTTCATCTAATGAATACTCATACATCAATCTTCCCAGCATCTTTTTGCCGGTTCCCGGTTCTCCAGACAAAATGACAGGCAGTCCGTGAGGAGGATATTTGATGGCAGCCTGGCACTGAATGATACAATATTTTAAAGACGTATCATGACCAACAGCTTTAGCAAAATTTTTCAATTTGCTGGTCAACGAATTAAAATAATCAAAAAAACATTTTTTATCATCAAAGACAGTTTCGCCAATGGATATATCATACTTAGTTTCGATTTCATTTCGATTTAAAAAGATCACAGGTCTTTCTTTTATTTTAATTAGGTGGCCTTGTGAAGCTAAATTGTTTAAATATTGTGAAGTTGATGATCTGGATAAGTATAGATACTCACTAATAGAATTAGTGTCACATTTATCATTATGATTTTCTATAAAATCAATCGAAGTACTTTTTAAATAATCTAGAATAGTTTCTTGTGTATTATTCATGCGTGCTCCTTTCAATTACCTCTCAATAATATCATTGAGAGGTTTTTTATTTTTATGTTACGGAACAAATAGACACATCTCTATTTTTTGCCACAATTTAGGTAAAAAATGATCAAGTGTTGATAATTATTCAACACTTAATGTTTTGCAAAATAAACTATAAAAATATTGTGTTTATGAAATGACATAAAATGTTGATTATTTGTTCGAGAATATCCCCTTAGCATGAATAATAACATTTTTAGAATTATATAGTGTTGTTTTTGCCCGACAAATAAATAATGTATCTTTTAACATTTTATAGTTTAGTTGTGAACAAAGACTTCTCAAGAAAGGAGGGTTAAAAGTGATTGTAATGCTAAGGGTTGACTTCAGGCTGATTCATGGACAAACAGGAGTTTATTGGACTTCTAAGCTTGGTTGCGATTGTATCCTTGTGGCTAGCGATGCACTGATGAAAGATCCAATAAAGCTAGCGACAGTCAAAATGGCAAAGCCGACGGGAGTAAAATTGGTCATTAAAAACATTGATGACTCCATAAAAGCGATCAACAGCGGTGCTACAGATAAATACAAGCTATTTATTCTGACAGACAAGATGGAATATGCCGCCAGGCTGATGAAGGAGTGCAATATCAAGAAATTGAATATAGGTGGCATTATGCCTACTCCTAATGCCAAAAAATTAAATGGAGCTGTCTATTGCAGTGATCAAGATATCAAATGTATTCATGAATTGCTTGAAGACAATGATTATGTGTATTTGCAACAGGTTCCGACCGATGAAGAAGTCAATGTTAAGGACGTAATTGAATAGGGGGTGTAGTTTATGATATTACAAGCCGTTCTTATTGGATTGGTTGGCGCTTTAGGCCAATTCGATTCAATTATTGGCAGTATGTATTTGTTTCGTCCAATAATAACTAGCTCACTTGTAGGTTTGATTTTAGGTGAACCTGAGATGGGCCTTGAACTCGGTGCCACATTGGAATTGTTCTATATCGGATCAATTTCAATGGGTGCTTATATTCCGCCTGATGATCTGGTTGGGGGAGTATTGGCTACAGCATTTGCCATTCATGGAAATTTAACTCCTGAAGCAGCTTTAACTTTATCAATGCCTATTGCGGTTATCTCGATGGGATGGAAGAATGTAATTTATGCATTTAGTACTTTTGCTTGTTCTTTCGCAGATAAATTTGCTGCCAAGGGCAACACGACCGGCATTAACTTGATTCATTTTGGAATGACAGGAATCAAGATGGTAAATGCCTTCTTGTGGTGTTTCCTTGGTTACTATTTGGGAGCCGATGTAGTTATTTCCACCATCAATGCTTTGCCGACGCAGATCGTTGACGGATTATCTGTTGCTGGCGGAATCTTGCCGGCACTAGGATTTGCCTTATTACTTAATATGGTTCTTAACAAGAAGAGTCTGCCATTCTTCTTCTTGGGATTTGTGCTGGCTGCAAGCTTCAATGTATCGATAATTAGCGTACTTATAATTTCTGTGATCATTGTCGCTGTTACTTGGAATAGATCTAACGATCAGGAGGTTGCAAATGACTCAGACTTCTAAAAAAAGAAAACTAACTAATCATGATCTTAATATGATAGTTTTACGTGAACTTCCTCTTGAAGCTTCATGGCATTATGAAAGACAGCAACATTTGGGCTTTTGTTATTCTATACAGTCTGCTTTAAAGAAGATCTATGAGGGACAGCCTGAAAAATATATTGATGCTTTAAAAAGACATACGGGAGAGTTCTATAATACTTCTCCTCAAGCTACTCCATTTATTTGTTCTTTAGTTTGTTCAATGGAAGAAGAGTATGCAGCAGATGACAGTTTCGACGTTTCGTCTATCAGTGCCATCAAGGCTGCTTTGATTGGACCGTTTGCCGGTATATTTGATGCAATATTCTTAAGCACATTAAGAATCATTGGTACAGCAGTAGGTACTAGCTTATGTATGCAGGGAAGTTTCTTAGGTCCTATTGCCTATTGGGCTATTTATAATATTCCAGCCTTCATCTGCAGATTTGTCGGAGTCAGATGGGGATATTATGAAGGTGCTGAACTGATTCAGGAATTGCAGGAAAGCGGTGCTATCGGCAAGTTTAAAGATGCAGCTGCTTTAGTTGCGATGATGGCTTTTGGCTGGATGACTAAAAACTATGTAGCAATCAACTTTGTTTATGAATTCGGCCCTGAAGGAGGTACTACGACCATTCAGGCCATCCTCGACAGCATTATTCCAGGATTAGCCAGCTTAGGTTTGGTATGGCTCTTCTGGTGGTTATTGACCAAGAAGAAAGTCAACTTTATGATCGTGCTATTATTTACGCTGTTGGCTTCTATACTTGGAGTAACCTTAGGAATCGTTGGATAAAAGCTAAAAAGGGGAACATGCCAAGTTAGGCTTGTTCCCTAATTATTTAAAGAAGGAGATATGAAAATGAAGTTACAAATCGCATTAGATTTTGATGATATGGAGAAATGTCTTAAAGTATCTGATGCAGTCAGAAATTATGTTGACATTATGGAATGTGGCACAGATACACTTGTCAGATATGGAATGGAAGCGGTCAAAACATTAAAAAACAGATATCCAGAAAAAACTGTTTTATGTGATCAAAAGATAATGGACGGCGGCCATTATTTCGGATGTATGGCCAATGACTTTGGAGCAGAAATATTTACGGTCCTGGGTGTAGCCTCGGATGAAACGGTCAAAGGGGCTATAGATGCTGCTAAAGAAAGGAATATAAAAGTTCTTGTTGATATGTGCAGTGTGACTAATTACAAAGAGAGAGCTGTCCAATTAAGAAATTGGGGAGCTGATTACATCTGCATTCATACCCCTACAGATCAGCAAGGCAAACTTTCTTTTCACGAAAATGTAGGAGAAGTTGCAAAACTGATTGGCGCTGAACATTGTGCAGTTGCGGGCGGCATCAATCCTGAAAGGTGTAAATATTTAAGAGATATTAAACCGGCTGTTGTGATCGTTGGTAGTTATATAACTTATGCAGATGATCCTGTTAAAGCGGTCAAAGAGGTCAGGGAGGCTCTATATGGAGAAACTTTTGACTAATGTTGCAGAAGAATTAGGTAAAACACTAAATGCAGTTGATGATGATTCTCTAAACGCCGCAGGCCACGAAATCGTTAAAGCTAAAAGAGTTTTCTTCGCTGGATGTGGTCGAAGCGGATTGATCATGAAAACGATGGCGATGAGGATCATGCACATAGGACTTGAATCTCATTTCGTTGGAGAAGTGACACAACCATCAATCAGAAAGGGAGATGTCCTGATCATCGGATCAAGTTCAGGAGAAACACACACTATGGTACATATCGCCGAGATAGCTAAGGAAAACGATGCCAAGGTTGGAGTGCTGTCTTCTAAAGATGTTTCAACGCTTAGAAAGATGGCCGATTTTTCTGTTTTAATTCCAAGCAGAGAAATAAAAAGCGTTCAACCTGATGGTAATCTATTCGAACAATCTTTGTTTTGTGTATGTGATGCAATAGCTGTTAAAGCCAAAGAAGAACTTGGAGTATCTGAAGATACCATGGATTATAATCATACCAATTTGGAGTAGTTTATGAGTTTGTTAAATTTTGATTTGAAAAATGGTTTCCCTTCAGTGATTGAAACTGGAAAAAACGGCATTTATTATAACCCTAAAGCTATGCCCGAATATAAGGGAGAGAGATCTTTTGCCAAAATGAAAGATCTTTATAAAAATGCTGGAAAATATGATGAAGGAAAAACAATGTATTATACAGCTGGCAATCTATGGCTTGCGAATGATAAAAATAAATTCCTGAGGAATGAAATGACCTATGAATACACAATTATACCGCCGGCTGTTGTTAATGGCGAGTTAAATAAAACTCACGGCCACATTCACGGAGCAAGCGAAAAGACGGGTAAAATTCGCTGCGAAGCTTTTGAAGTGCTTCATGGACAGGGTTGTTTCGAATTGTTTAAAGAAGTAAACGATAAGGAATTCGAGTGCTTGATGGTCCTTCTGAAAGAAGGAGATACCATTATAGTTCCAAGCGACTATTACCATTTATCGATTAATACATCGACGGATGACTATTTTATATTTGCAGATCTTATCAAAGATGATGTAAGAACCGTTTATTCGCATGTCAAGGATAAACATGGGGGTCCATATAGACTCATGATTGATGATAATAAAGAAAAATATTATGAGTTGAATGAAAATTGGAATGATAAAAATATAAGACTAAAAATTATAAACTGTTCTGATTTGAATTGGTCTGATCCTTTTAAAGATAAAGGGTTATATCAAGCGTTCACAAGTAATGAAGAATATATCAGCCAAATATTGGGACAATAATGAAGGAGAAAAAAATGTCAAAAATAGGACTAGTTGCATTAGTTACAAGAGAATATTCCGGAAGTTATAGATCTGAAGAGTTTGTTAATGATGTTTTTGATAATTTAACAAAGAAAGGCATCTCGGTAATAAAAGCTGAAAAAGTTGTCGAAGATCCGTCTTCAGCATTGGAAGTATGTGATCAATTTAAAAATGAAGAAGTTAAAGGTCTGATCATTATCGATATAAATTGGGTGGTTGATTCTTTACAATACATTATGATAAATGAATTGAAAGTTCCGACGATGTTTTGGGCTTTGCCCTACAATGAAACTTATTCTTTAGCTTGCGTTCATCATTTTGGCTCATTTTTGAAATCTCAGGATGTACCTTTTGAGTATGTGTATGGCGCAAGTGATGACGAGTGTGCATTAAACAAAGTGAAAACATTTGCAAATGCTGTGAATATGGTTTCGAGATTAAAATCAATGCGAGTTGGATTAATCGGACCAAGACAAACTTGGCGAGTTGCTGGAGCGCAAGATATTACCAGTGAAGAATTTGAATTTTCGGACAAGATCGGCCCAACTATCTTGCACATTGAAATGGACGAACTCATTAATGATGCCGAGAACTTAACAAATGTTGAAGTTGATAAGGTCAAAGCCGATTTAAGAAATAGAAGTGGAAAAATTGAAATAAGCGATAAAGCTTTTGATTATATGGTAAGAATGTACCTGGCAACTAAAAAAGCTATCAAGAAGTATCATCTGGATTCTATTGCTGCAGAAACCTGCCCGAATTATTCAGGCCTTATGAATGTTCAATCTTCATGGCTTGCCGACGAAGGGTTTGTAGTGGATACAGAAGGAGATATCGCTCACGCTGTCATGCAGACATGTTTAAATATCGTTTGTAAGAGCGCAACTTTTTTAGGCGAGATATGCAGCTACAAAGATGATACGGTTAATATTTATCATGAAGGCAGCACCGCTCATTCATTAGCTAAGTCAACTAAAGATGCAAGAATAATGGAATCGGGAGAACTCGGCTGCTATATCGGACTATCCTTAAGGGCTATGAATAATGTTACAGTTTTTAATTTGGCAGGCGATAACAGATCATACAAAATGTTTGTAAATAAGGCGAAAGTGGAAGAATGCTCTTATGAAGAATGGGAGAATTCGGGAAAAGGATGTCTTGCAAAGGTTAACTTTGGTATAAGTGCTAAAGATGTTGTAGATCATTTAATCAAATCAGGGGCAGACCATCATTATGTGGTTAAGGAAGGCGATTATACCAATGAATTAAGAATGCTTTGCAATTATTTAAAAATAGAATATACATCTTTAGATCAGAAGGAAGGATAATGTATATGAATGCAAAATTGATTGTTATGTTAACACTTAATGACGTCACTGCTGATAATGCTGTTGAGGTATTCAATGAATGCAAAGATCTTCCTATTATGGATTGGGGATTTAAAAATGTTGGATTAAACGAAGAAAAAAGAGCATATTTAGCCCAAATAATGAAAGAAGCCGGCAAGACCGTTTATATTGAGGATGTGTTGAATAGTGAAGAAGACACCTTGGAAATGGCAATCTTTGCTCATAAAAATAAAGTTGATAATATTTTTGGAAGATATTTTTCTTCGGTAAAAGAATATGCCAAGAACAATGGGTTAGGATATTATACATGTTCGACAAAGTCATCAGGAATTCCAGTTATGCTAAGAGGGCCTATCACAGAAATAGTTGATCAGCTAAAAGGATATGTAGATAAAGGAGTTGATGGTATCTGTATTGGTGCTTATAGACATGAAAGTGATCCTGAAGGATTGATAAAGCTGTTAACAAGCAATATAAATAAACCTATCATAATAGCTGGAAGCATCAACAGTGAAGACAGAATGCAGTTTGTCAACGATCAAGGATGTGCAGGCTTTACGATGGGAAGCGCTTTGTTTGATAAGAAATTTGTCAAGGATGGATCATTTAGAGATAATCTCATTGAAGTGATGAACATAATGAACAAAATAGGTTGATCCTATGAAATATTTTTTAACTATAGACTTTGGAACATCTGCTTTGAAATCGGCTCTTTATGACTCTTGTGGAGGAGTAGTTAAAACATATAATCAGGAGTATGATTTGGAGTATGGGGAAAGCGGTATCATCGAGATCGATCTGAAAACACTGGAAGATGCATTCTATAAAGTAGTACATAATAATATTGATGGTGTTGCAGATCCTGGCGATATAATGGCGATCGGTTTTTCATCCTCTGCAGAAACTATGTTGTTTCTTAATAATAATGATGAGCAAGTCATAAAGGGTATTACTTGGATGGATACCAGGGCCGTTGAAGAAGTTGAAGAATTAACAAAACTATTTGGTCAGGAAGAAATATATTTAAAGACTGGACAAGCTAAAATAGATGTCTATTATCCAGCTCCTAAACTGCTTTGGCTGTATAAACATCAAAAAGATAAATTCGACAAGATAGATAAAATATTTTTTATGAAGGATTATTTTATCTATAAACTCACAGGCAGATTTGTATCCGATGATTCAGTACTTAATACTACAACATATTGGAATATTAATTCCAGATGTTATTGGGAAGAGATGCTGATGGCAATAGGAATTCATGAAAACAAGTTACCTGAAATACTATATCCAGGAGATAATGTAGCGCATATATCGAAGCAAGGAGCTCGGCTTTATGGTCTTAGTACAAATACGATGATCAACGTTGGAGCTCAAGATCAAATGAGCGGTGCTCTTGGCGCAGGGAATATCGAGGAGGGCATTCTGTCGGTCAGTTTTGGATCGGCGATGATGGCTTTAGCCTCCGTGGATGATCTTATATTCAATAAAAAAGATCCTTTGTCATGTTCTCCTTCTGCATTGAAGGGACGATATATGGTGAACGGGTATTCAACCGGAGCTATAGCCATGCGATGGTTTAGAGATGCGTTTTGCAAAGGTGATGTCCAAAATAGTTCTGTTAACCTATATGATCTTATAGATATTGAATCGGCGAAAGTAGAGGTTGGTTCAGATGGTCTATTGATGTTGCCATTTATACAAGGTTCGGGAATACCTTTGGAAAATGACGAAGCAAAGGGAGTATTCTTTGGCATAACTCCGAATCATACGAAGTATCATTTCAGCAGAGCTTTGATGGAAGGAGTGGCATTTTCGCTAAAAGAGATAATAGATACTCTTGAAACAAAACTTAATTATCGTTTTGACAATATCATCTGCATTGGCGGAGGAGCAAAAAGCAAGTTATGGATGCAAATTGTTTCTGATGTTACAAGGCTAAAAGTCGCTGTTTTAAAAAACAGCGATACTGTTGCCTGCGATGGCGCGATGATTCTTCTGGGACTGGCGAACGGCCTTTGGAACTCTCCAAAGGAAGCGTTGGATAAAATGGAGTTTTCACAAGAATACACCCCGATTTTTGTTAATAGTAGTAAATATAGTAAAATCTATGATAGGTTCATTAAAATACACGAATCTATAAATTCATTATATTAAAGGAGAACTTAGTTATGCCGTACATCACAATTACAACTAACAAGACGATTGATAAGGTTCTGGAATTAGAACTTAAAAAAGGTTTGGGTGAATTAATTGAAATATTCAATGGCAAGACCGAAAAATGGCTCATGTTGAATATAAACGATAATATGAGAATGTGGTTCAACGGATCTAAAGAAGAGTGCGTTATGATTGGCGTAGAAGTGTATGGTAATATGACCGATAAAGAAAGCGGTGCTTTTACCACGCAAGTCACTGATTTGGTCGGTTCCAAACTTTGCATCGATAAAGATAAAATATACGTGAAGTATTTTCAAACGGATAAATGGGGATGGAATGGAAACAATTTTAATTAGATCTGCCCCGATTACGGATTGTTAAAGATGAATGACACAACAAATTGTAAAAATAGGTGAATAAAATAATATTGGAAGCGCTTGCATTAAATATATATCTATGCTACAGTTGAGTTGTAAAGGTTTGCGAACCGATAAAAAACCGGTGCAAGGCCACACAGATTTTGTGTGGCCTTTTTCATTGCTTAAATTTGGTGATATCTACGTAATGAATTAACAAGAGGAAGGAGGAACTGAAATGGATATAGATCAAAGCTAAACCGAAGTAGTTAAGACATTGAAAATTAAAGGAGGAATGAAATATTCCTATTAAATATTCCAACAACTACTATAAAGCCGATGGCTATAAATATGTTGTGCGGCTGCATAGAGGAGTATTCAGAAGATAAATTATCGTATTGATAGATTTCAGTGACTAAGTCAGGAACATTATTCAGAACAATATCAACAATATTTAACATTCTTCGGAACAATATCAATTTATATTTGATATTGTTCTTTTATATTGGTACAATCATATTGACTGGAGGCCAAAAGAAATGACTAATATGATGAGTGTAAAAGATGTTTCTAAACTTTGGAATATATCAGAAAGAAGAGTTTCGGCTTTGTGCAAAGAAGGCAAAATAAAAGGAGCCAAGAAAATAGGCCGCATGTGGATGATACCGAAAAATGCACAAAAGCCTAAAGATGGCCGAATAAAAGATGGTCTATATATTAAAAAAGGAAATCATAATAAACTACCTTTGCCGATAGGTATTTCCGATTTTCGATTAGCAACCTCAGAATATTACTACATCGACAAGACGATGATGATCAAGGATTTTATAGATGAACGTCCGATGGTATCGCTTTTCACACGCCCACGTCGTTTTGGCAAAACACTCAACATGGACATGATCAGAACTTTTTTCGAAAAGACAAACGAAGATACATCAGTTTACTTCAAAGACAAAAAGATATGGTCATGTGGCGAGAAATATCGTAATTATCAAGGAAAGTATCCAGTCATTTTTATTACTTTTAAAGATATCAAATTCAACAGTTGGGAAAAGACTTTTGATGCGATTAAAGAAGTATTTGCGAAAGAGTTTTTACGCCACAGAGAACTTAGAGAAAGTGATAATTGTGATGAATTCGAGAAGCGTACGATAGAAAAAATGATCTTGGGTGAAGTAAGTGAAGTTGAATTGTCTGGAGCACTTCTGGATCTTTCGAGAATGCTTCATAAACACCATGGGATTGCGCCTATCATTATTATTGACGAATATGATATCCCTATTCAGCAAGGGTATATGGAAGGCTATTATGATAAAGTAATATTGTTCATGCGGAATTTGTTTTCCGGTGGCCTTAAAGATAATAAGCACTTATCATTTGGTTTTTTGACCGGCATCCTTAGAGTTTCTAAAGAAAGCATATTTAGCGGCTTGAACAATCTAAGTGTTTACTCGGTATTAGATAATAAATACAGCTCATATTTTGGTTTTACTGCCAAAGAAGTTAAAGAAATGGCTAAATATTATGGTCATAGTGACAAATATAAAGAAATATGCGACTGGTATGACGGTTATCGTTTTGGCAAGACAGAGATCTTTAATCCGTGGTCAGTGATCAATTATTTCAGCAATGATTGTGAACCAAGAGCTTATTGGCAATCGACCGGCAGCAATGATATCATCGGTGAGATCATTGCGAATGCTGATGATGAGATTTTTGAAAGATTGACTTCGCTTGTAAACGGGAATACTTTTGTAACTTATATAGACACGGGGGTAATCTATCCCCAAATAAAAAATAATCCGTCAACTATCTATAGTTTCCTCTTGGTTGCCGGATATTTAAAGACCCTTGAAACGACTTCGTCTTTTGGTGGTGATTTTATGTGTGAAGTTTCTTTGCCTAATCGTGAAATATCGCTTGTCTATCACAAAGAGATTCTGCAGCAATTGACTGATATTATCCCACAAGCGACAGCAGTGTCAATTCAAGAAGCGATCTTTTCGGGCAATAGTCAAAAACTGAAAGAACTGATCGAAAACTTGCTTTTACAGTCAGTCAGTTCATTTGATACAGCTAAAGAAAGTTTTTACCATGGTTTGATGCTTGGGCTTTGTGCATTGTTGGGCGGTATGTTTATTTCTTCCAATAAAGAATCGGGCGAAGGAAGATACGATATAATGCTTAGGCCTAAGAATAAGAATTTGCCTGGCATAATTATTGAACTAAAAGCAGCTAAGAACTGCAAAGTCGAGAAATTAAAAGAACTGTCCGAAGCAGCTTTAAAACAAATAAGCGAAAAGAAGTATGATACAGATATGAAAGCAGAAGGCATTAAGACCATTTATAAATATGGAGTCGCTTTTAGCGGCAAACATGTAGAAATTGCAGTAGATTGATGATTATCAAGATTTAGTCAGCTTGAATATTTAATAGTTTTATGAATGAGTCAGAGAAGATACAAGGATTACTAAACAGGATCAATAAACTTGAAAAAGAGAACAGATATTTAAAGGAAGTGTTGAAAAAACACAATATCAATATAAATAACAACTCTCTTAATAGAAGTGATCGAAATCAAACTTTGGATAAGGCGACTTTGTTTTATGCCTATTTTTGGGGAAGAACCGATGTGTATGCCAAATGTTCGGTAAATAAGATATCTGGCGAAGTAAATTACTTTCCTCAATGCATGAATTTTTGGAAAGATGGCTGTCATAGAAAGAATAAAGATGCAATAAAATGTCATGAATGTCAAAAACGGGAATATAAACCGCTCAAGAAAGAAGACATTATTGCTCATTTAAAGGGATATAAAGAAGACGGCAGCGATGTGATAGCTGCATATCCTTTATTGCCCGATAATACTTGCCGATTTTTAGTATTTGATTTTGATAATCACGAGATCGGCAGCAATAGAAATGATTTTGCCAATAACGATGACAGATACAAAGAGGAAATCAGAATCATAAAGGATATCTGTTTAGATAACGGATTAGATCCGTTGGTTGAAAGATCCAGATCCGGTAAAGGAGCTCATTTATGGTTGTTTTTTAAAGAAGAGATCGAAGCTTCTCTTGTCAGGAAGTTCGCTGAATATTTGCTTAAAAGCGGCGCTGAAAAATATAATTTAAAATCTTTTGATTACTACGATCGGATCTTTCCTGCACAAGATCAATTAAAAGGTAACATGATCGGGAGTGCGATCGCCTTGCCGCTACAGGGAAGAGCTTTAAAAAACGGCAACAGTGCTTTTGTCGATGATGATTGGGTTCCGTATCCCGATCAATGGTCGATACTGCTAAGTAAAAAGAAAATTGATAAAGAGTTTATTGATAATAAGTTAAAAACATATAACAGCAGTTCAATGACGCTGTTTGATGATGCTCCTTGGGAAATGAGCGACAGTTTTAAAAAAGTCGATATAGAAGATAGAATACATATAACTTTATCTAACGGCATCTACATAAATAAAGAAGGTCTAAAACCGAGATTGCAAAATAGAATCAGAGAATTAGCCGCTTTCAGTAATCCTGTTTTCTATAAAAATCAAGCCTTAAATTTATATAATCTTTCTAATCATCGTTATATTTATCTGGGAGAAGATGTAGGAGAATATATTCATATTCCAAGAGGTCTTTTAGAAACATTAAAAAGAAAATGCAACGAAAGTGGCATTGGATATGAAATAACAGATTTACGCAATAGCGGTAAAACAATTGATGTGGAATTTAAAGGGCATTTGAAAGAAAGTCAAAAACCGCTGATCGATGTTTTTGATAAATATGATAATGGAATCATTCAAGCAGCGACCTCCTTTGGCAAAACAGCGATATGCTGTTTTGCCATCTCTAAGTTTAAAAAGAATACTTTGATAATACTTGAAAATTCTAATTTGATAAAACAGTGGCAGGATGAAATAAACAAATTTTTAGTGATACATGAGGATATACCAGAATATACTACTAAATCTGGCAAGATCAGGAAAAGAAAAGATATTATTGGGGTTTTGAAAGCCGGCAAAGATACTTTAAATGGTGTCATTGACATTGCTATGGCCGGTTCTTTAAAGAATAAAAATGGTTTTCATGAAAAGTTGAGAGATTATGGTCTTGTCATCATTGATGAATGTCACCATTCTGCTTCGGATACAATAAGCGAAATATTTAAAGAGATAAAAGCTAAATATATTTATGGTGTTTCTGCTACTCCTAAAAGAGGCGATAAACTGGAAAAGATCAGTTTTATGCTGATCGGAGATATCATTTTTAAATATACTGCCAAAGATCGGGCTTTGGAACAAGGCATTCCTCATTTGGTTTATCCGCGTTTTACAAGTACGATTATTAAAAAACTATCTCAAAAAGATCTGCATCCCAACGAAGCTTATGAAGCTGTCAGGGAAGATAAGATCAGAAATCTTTTGATCGTTAACGATGTTAAAGAATGCATTAAAAATAAAAGAACTCCACTTATTTTGACGAGATTCTTGGAACATGTGGAAGAGCTGGCCTGCCTTTTAAATGGTGAAGCCGATAATGTTTTTGTTTTGTCAGGCAAGTATTCCAAAAAGGAAAACGATAAAACTTTAACCAAGCTCAAAAGTGTGTCTGATGATGAAACTATGATTTTGATAGGGACCGGACAGTATATTGGCGAAGGATTCAATCTGCCAAGACTTGATACTTTGATCATGGCAATGCCGATCGCCGACGAGAGTCTGCTAGAACAATATGTCGGCAGACTGAATAGGGATTATCCTAATAAAAAGGATGTGATTGTTTATGACTACATCGATCATCATATAGCTATGTTTGACAAAATGTATGCTAATAAACGTTTAAAGGCTTATAAAAAAATAGGATTTGATATTGTCACTAAAGTGTATAATGAGAAAATCAGCTGTAATACTATTTTTGATTACTATAGCTATAAAGAAACATTCGGTAAAGATATTTCTAATGCTAATAAAGAGATCATAATAGCCAGTCCACTTTTGAATAGACAAAAAGTAATGGATTTTATCAGCAGTGTACAAAGTCTGATGATCGCAGGAATAAAAGTAAAGATTATTACTCTGAAGGCTGAAAGCATTTATTATGGCGACGTGTTCAAATGGCAGATGCTGCACGATACAATTATAAATAATGGCATTGAATTATTATTGAAGGATGAATGCTATGAGAAATATTGCATCATCGATAACAGACTTGTATGGTATGGAAGTACTAATCTTTTGGGGAAAGACGATATTGATGATAACTTGATCCGTCTTGACAGCGAAACCATCGCTCAAGAACTGTTGAGCAAGACTTTTGCTACTTAGCACGTTATCAAAGACTCGTACAAGAAAAGAAAATTACTAAATCATGATTTACTAAATCGTAAATTACTAAAATACAGTCCAATAAAAAAAGACTTCCTTTCAAGAAGTCTAAATCAGATCAAAATGTTTCATGGCATTATAGATGCCGTTATCGCCGCAATCAGTAGTTACATATTTGGCGGCTTTTTTTACGACTTCATCGGCATTGCCCATCGCTACGCCCAGCCCGGCTTTTTTGATCATGTCAATATCATTTTCGCCATCGCCAAAGACCATGACATTATCCATCGTCAAGCCCAGGCTTTTAGCCACAAACTCAATACCGCTGGCCTTAGAGATGTCCTTGCTGTAGCATTCCATCGCCCGGTCATAGGCATGTACCCAGGTGATCTCAGGAGTGGCTTTGGCATTATCTTCAAGCACTTCATTATCACCGATAAAGAATCCATCGATCGGGATGCCATGTTCTAAATGGTAATCACGGGTCTGGCTGTAATCAAGCACCAATTTCGGATATAATTTACCGACAGTATAATTCTTAACATACTCATCAAACTTATTATAGACAGCGATCGCTTTTTCAAACTTGAACGCAAAAGCCAGATCATGTTCAATACCGCTTTTTACTAACTTATGGAAGAACTCTTCATCCATCGGTCTTTGATAAAGGGTCTTGAAATCCTTATCACAGACTAATCCGCCATTGATCGTGACATAGTAATCACAATTCATCTCTTCGACGATCTCTTTGTGAATAAAATACGAGCATCTTCCGGTAGCGATAATTACTTTTCCCCCTTTTTCTTCAAAAGCTCTAACAGCTTTGGCTGTTGAATCCTCTATTTTTTTACCGCCCAAAGGCACCAATGTTCCATCGACATCAAACGCAATCAATTTTATGTTTTCCATAAGATGATTATACAACAATCCCTTAAGATAATTAAAATAAAGTGCTAGAATAAAGAAGTCTTATTTTATTAGTAAAGCGGTGAGAAAGTGTTAGAAATTAAAGACGTATCAAAAAAGTATCAGACAGGCGATCTGATTCAGATAGCCTTAGATAAAGTAAGTTTAAATTTAAGGGATAATGAGTTCGTAGCGATCTTAGGACCAAGCGGCAGCGGCAAGACGACGCTTTTGAATATTATCGGCGGTCTTGATCACTATGACAGCGGCGATCTTATCATCAATCGGGTATCGACTAAAAAGTATAAAGATAAAGACTGGGATTCTTATCGCAATCATACGATCGGTTTTGTCTTCCAGTCGTATAATCTGATCCCTCATCAAAGCATCTTGGCCAATGTGGAACTGGCTTTGACGATCAGCGGTATTTCAAAAGACGAGCGTAAAAGAAAGGCTAAAGAAGCTTTAGATAAAGTCGGACTTTTAAAACAGGCTCACAAAAAACCAAATCAGTTATCCGGCGGGCAGATGCAAAGAGTAGCGATCGCCAGAGCTTTAGTCAATGATCCTGACATCTTATTGGCCGATGAGCCAACAGGCGCTCTTGATACAACTACAAGTATTCAGGTCATGGATCTTTTAAAAGAAGTGGCTAAAGATAAGTTGGTGGTGATGGTCACTCATAATCCTGAACTGGCTCAAAAGTATGCCACAAGGATCGTCAAGATCAAAGACGGCAAGATCCAAAGCGACTCTGATCCTTATGAAGTTAAAAATGAAGACGAGCCGATCCATAAGAACTTCGGACGCTCATCAATGTCTTTTCTGACTTCTTTAGCTTTGAGCTTCAATAACCTGAAAACGAAAAAAGGCCGCACCTTTTTAACAGCTTTTGCCGGCTCGATCGGTATTATCGGCATTGCCCTGATCTTGTCGCTATCGACCGGTGTCAGCACCTATATCGATTCGATCGAAGAAGAAACGCTTTCCGAATATCCTTTAATGATCGAAAATACCGGTTTTGACTTCACTTCGATGATGTTAGATACGATGGGGGATATTCAAAGCGAGGCCAAGGAAGGCGAGATACTCGTTTCCAATATGTTGACCAACATGTTTTCCAATGTCGGCTCTAACGATCTGGCTTCTCTTAAAAAAGATCTGGATAACTCCCATGACATAAAAGAATACACCAAAGCTATCGAATATAACTATGATGTATCTTTAAATATCTATAGCAGCGATCTCAATGACATTCATCAGGTAAATCCCGACACTACCTTTAACAGTATCGGTTTAGGCACTTCGCAAACTAACAATTCCATGATGTCTTCAATGATGAGTACGGATGTCTTTTTTGAACTTCCCGAAGATGAATCATTATATGCCGATTCTTATGAAGTCGTAGCCGGCAAAATGCCGCAAAGTTCCGATGAAGCGGTTTTAGTGCTGAGCCAAAGTGCGAGGGTCAGTGATTTCATGCTTTATGCTTTGGGACTTCGTGACTATCATGATTTAGAAGCGATGGTCAATGACTTTGCCAATGCTAAAGATGTTAAAGTTCCTTCTACGGATGATGTCTATACTTATGATGACATTTTGAATATCGAATATAAAGTAGTTGATCCCAGCGCCTATTACAGTTATGATGAAAAATATGGTGTCTATGTCGATAAAAGCGGCGATGACGAGTATATGAAAGAAGTACTTGCAAACAGCGACACTTTAAAGATCGTCGGCATTATCAAACCAAGTGATGAGGCTAATGCGACGATGCTTAAAAGCGGGATCGGTTATACCAAAGAGTTGACTTATAAGATGATCGATAAAGCTTCAAACAGCGAGATCGTTCAAAAACAGCTGTCTGATCCCAGTATTGATGTCTTTAATAATGAGAGCTTTGCTTCGGATGATGAAAGCACCATCTCTTTTAATGATCTCATCAGTATCGATGCCGATAAGATGGCCAGTGCTTTTAAGATCGATACTTCTAAATTAAAACTTGATCTTAGCTCCATCGATTTAAGCGATGTCGATATCGACATTTCCAAGCTTACGCCTTTAAATGTTGAAGACATTATCAAAAATATCGATTTTGATTTTAGTGAACTCGATCTTGGCTCGCTTTCTCAAAACATCAGCGATGATTTTAAAGATTATCTTCTCGCTAACGGACTAAACGATCCTGATCTTATGGATGAATACTTTAAGATGTATCTTAACTCTGATGAAGGCCAAACCTTTATCAAAGAAGCAGTCATGTCTTTCTTGAATGAATCGGGTATAAATGAAAAGATCATTACGGTCTTAAAAGACAATATTGAAGTCATCATCAACAACTACACCAAAGAGATCATGAGCGATGTGCTTTCGCAAATAAGCACTAAGATCAATGCCCAAATAGGAAATCTCGCCGCTAACTTTAAAAATGCTGTCAGTTTTGATGAAACTGCCTTTATATCAGCGATTTCCTTTAATATGAATGAAGAAGAATTCAGCGAACTTTTAATGAGTATGATGACTAAAGATACCGCTTCTTATGAAAACAATCTGAAAAAACTCGGTTATGTCGATCTCTTTGAACCAAGTTCGATCTATATCTACCCGCTCAACTTTGAAGCTAAAGGCAAAGTGATCGATTATCTTGATGCCTATAATGCCAAGATGGAAAATACCGATGAAGATAAAGTGATCTCTTATACGGATTATGTAGGTACTTTGATGTCATCAGTCACTGACATCATCAACGTTATTTCTTATGTCTTGATCGCTTTTGTGGCTATCTCTTTGATCGTTTCCAGCATCATGATCGGAGTTATAACTTATATCAGCGTCCTTGAAAGAAGAAAAGAGATCGGTATCTTAAGAGCGATCGGCGCTTCTAAGGGCAATATCTCTTCAGTGTTCAATGCTGAAACGATGATCATCGGCTTTTTGGCAGGAGCGATCGGTATTATCGTTTCGGAAGTATTGCTGGTTCCGATCAACGCCATCATCCATTCGATTGCCGGAAACAACGAAGTCAGCGCCATCTTGCCTTTTAAAGCAGCGATCATCCTGGTCCTTTTAAGCGTGATCTTGACTTTGATCGGCGGCATCATCCCATCTCGCAAAGCTGCCAAGAGTGATCCGGTAGCGGCTTTAAGATCAGAATAATATATCAAAAGATCTAAAATATGCTATATTAAACTAAACAGAAGGCAAAACCTTCGAAGGCATGGCTCCCTAGCCACTTGAGGCCGGGTGTACGGTAAACGTAAGAACCATGCCTTTTAATATTGTCATAAAGGCGAGAGATACTTAATCGTTTTGTTAAGTTAGTATATAATAGTGTCATGGATTTTAAGTTAGTATCAAATTATCAGCCGACCGGCGATCAGCCGGAAGCTATCGCCAAATTAGTTAAAGGGATCAAGGAAGGCAAAAAAGATCAGGTCTTATTAGGTGCTACAGGTACCGGCAAGACTTTTACGATCGCCAATGTCATTGCCAGGGTCAATAAACCGACTTTGGTCTTTGCCCACAACAAGACGCTGGCTGGCCAGTTATATTCGGAATTCAAAGAGCTCTTCCCGCATAACCGGGTGGAATATTTCGTGTCCAATTTTGATTACTATCAGCCGGAGGCCTATATGCCAAAGACTGATACCTATATTGAAAAAAGTGCTGTTACCAACGAAGAGATCGATATGCTTAGAATGAGTGCCTATAATTCGCTTCTTGAAAGAAGAGATACGATCGTCGTCGCTTCGGTAGCCTGCATCTATGCTTCAAGCGACCCTTCGGCCTATAAAAATATGTTCTTTACTTTGAAAGTCGGCGATGAGATCGACAGAAAAGAACTTTTAAAGAAGCTTGTGCAAAGACAATATCAAAGAAACGATGTCGATAATCTAAGAGGTACTTTCAAAGTAAAAGGCGATGTCATTGAATTGACTCCCGGTTATACCGACGAGTTTTTGATCAGGATCGAATTGTTTGATGATACGATCGAAAGGATCACGGAGATCGATCCCGTCAGCAAGGATGTCATAAACGGCTATCTTGTCTATAACTTCTTTCCGGCCAGCGGCTATGCCCGCAACAGAGAAGATATTTTAAGAGCCTGCGACACGATCGAAAGTGAACTTGAAGAGCGTTTAAAATATTTTGAAAAAGAGGGCAAACCTTTAGAAAAAGAACGTCTTGAACAAAGGACCCGCTATGACATTGAAGCTTTAAGAGAGTTTGGCATGTGTTCGGGAATTGAGAACTATTCTTCTCATATCGACGGGCGCTATCATCATGAAAGACCGTATAATCTTTTTGACTATTTCCCGGATGATTTCTTGCTGGTAGTCGATGAATCGCATGTTTCCTTGCCGCAGATCAAAGGTATGTATAACGGCGATCGGGCCCGCAAAGAAGTTCTTGTCGAATACGGCTTCCGTCTGCCCAGCGCTTTAGATAACCGTCCGATGACTTTTGAAGAATTTGAAAGCGTCTGCAACCAGAATATTTATATCAGTGCCACGCCAGGCGATCTTGAACTCGACAAGACTGATCATGAAGTCGTCGAACAGATCATTCGTCCGACCGGTTTGCTTGATCCAAAGATCGAAGTGAGGAAAACCCATGGTCAAATCGATGATATCTTGGATGAGATCAAAAAGAACAACGCCAATAACGAGCGTACCCTGATCACGACTTTGACTGTCAAGATGGCTGAAGATCTAAGCGATTTTTTAAAAAAGCAGGATCTTAAAGTGGCCTATCTGCATCATGAAACCAAGACCTTAGAAAGAAGTGAGATCTTAGTGGCTTTAAGAAAGGGTGAATATGATGTCTTAGTGGGCATCAACCTTTTAAGAGAAGGACTGGATCTGCCTGAAGTGTCGCTGGTGATCATTTTAGACGCCGATAAAGAAGGTTTTTTACGAAGTGAGCGCTCTTTGATCCAGACGATCGGCCGAGCTGCCCGTAACGCTCATGGCCGGGTCATCATGTATGCTGATACAATGACTGATTCGATGCAGAAGGCTATCAATGAAACCAACCGCCGTCGTGAGATCCAGGAAAGTTATAATAAGAAACACGGTATCATTCCTAAAACGATCGTCAAGGAAGTCAAAGAAGCGATCCACGCTTCTGAAACTAAAGAGATGGCGAAAAAATATCTAAAAAAGAAGACCCATACGCAAAAAGACAAAGAAAAACTGCTCGCATCTTTACGCAAAGAGATGAATGAAGCCGCTAAACGCATGGATTTTGAAAAAGCAGCTGAACTTCGTGATATGATTTTTGAGATTGAAGCCGAATAGGGTATAATTAAAACATGAAAAGACGAGTCATCCTTATCAGCGGTCTTTCGGGAGCCGGTAAGACCAGTGTATCGAATGTTTTGGAAGATCTGGGTTTTCGCTGCATCGACCAGTTGCCCAGTTTCCTTTTCAAAGACCTTTTAAATTTCATCGAAAAAGATGAAAGCGGCAATTATCAGAATGTAGCCGTGACTGTTTCACTTTTAGATCTCGGCAAGTTTTTGTATGTCTTTGAAAATCTGCACTTTGATGCCAGAGTACTCTTGCTGGATGCTGAAAGCGACATCCTTTTAAACCGTTATAAGTTCACTCGCCGTATCCATCCTTTACTAGTTTCCAATAAAGCCGATACCCTAGAAGAAGCTATCGCCATTGAAAAAGAAGAGTTAAACAAATATAAAGAGAAGTATGATGTCATCAACACTACCCGTCTTGGTACTTATGAACTTAAAGATTATATCGAGAAACTGTTAAAGATCGACAATGTCAATAAGTTTACTATCTCTTTTGTTTCTTTCGGTTTTAAAAACGGTCTGCCTAAAGATGCCGATCTGGTCTTTGATGTGCGTTTTTTGGATAATCCGTTTTATATTGACGAGCTTAAAGAATTGACCGGCAATGATAAGGAAGTCTATGACTACGTGCTCTCTAAAGCCAAGACTAAAGAGTATTTAAAGATCTTAAACGGTTATCTGGATTATTCTTTTAATGAATATGTCAAAGAGGGTAAAAGACATTTGACGGTAGCGATCGGCTGTACCGGCGGTCAGCACCGCAGTGCCACTTTAGTCAATTATTTGTATGACCGTTATAAAGTAAAATATAACTGTTTTAAAAGCCATCGGGATATTAAGAAGTAAAAATGAAAAAACGTGTAGTAGTAATCGGTGGAGGGCATGGCCAGTCTACCATTTTAAGAGGAATAAAAGACATCGACAATATCGATATCACAGCGATCGTTACGGTGGCTGATGACGGCGGTTCGACCGGCCGGATCAGAAACCTTTATCAGATACCGGCGATGGGCGACATCCGCAATGTCATGATCGCCATGTCTAAAAGCGAGAACTTTATGAAAGATCTCATGGATTATCGTTTTGAAGGCGAAGAGAATGAAGATGTCGTCGGTCACAATTTAGGCAATTTGATCTTAACGGCCTTGACGCAGATCACAGGATCCTTTATGGATGCCATTTTAACAGTGTCAAAAGTTTTGAACGTATCCGGCAAGATCATTCCTTCCAGCTTGGAAGTGATAACTCTTTATGCCCTGATGGATGATGATACGATCGTCAAGGGCGAAGCCAATATTCCAAACTACAACCATCACATTAAAAAAGTATTTTATGATAAGGAAGTCAAGGCTACCAAAGAAGCAATCGAAGCCATTGAAAAGGCTGATCTTGTGATCTATGGCATCGGCAGCGTCTATACTTCGATCTTGCCCAATGTCATCATCAAAGGGATCAGAGAAGCTTTGCACAATACCAAAGCTAAACGGGTCTATTTTGCCAACTGCATGACCCAGAACAATGAAACTTTTGACTTTGATCTTTTTGATCACGTCGCTACCATTGAAAGACATGGGGCGCCGATCGATCTTGTCATCAAACATTCGGAAGTCATTCCGTTTTATATCAAAAGCCGCTATTTAAAACAGAATTCCATTGAAGTAATGGACAAGGGTGACCTTAAACAGCCGGTCATTGAATGCGAGCTTTTGACATTCAAAGACAACCTTGTCAGACATGATCCTCAAAAGATCAAAAAAGTCGTTGAAGATATTTTAAAGGAGCTTGACTGATGTCATTTACCGGCGAGATAAAAGGAGAGATCTCCTATAACGAGTTAAAACCCTGCTGCAAGATAGCTGAACTCAGCGCACTGATCCAATTGACAGCTTCTTTGGTGATCAAAAACGGTACCATGGAACTTGAGATCCGTTCAGAAAACCCGACGACAGCCAAAAGGATCATGGCTCTTTTAAAGGATCACTTCGCTGTCAAAACCGAGTTGTCCAAAGCCAAAAAGGCCAATCTTCGCAAAAACAACATCTATATCATCAAGGTTTTAAGCGACGCTAAAGCGATCCTTGAAGAGTTGGGACTATACTCGGAAACCAAAGGCCTTTTGGATTATCCGCTGGCTTTTGTCATAAACAAGGACTGCTGTGCCAGGGCTTATTTAGCCGGAGCTTTCTTAGCTTTTGGCTCCTGCAATTCCCCCAATAAACCTAACTATCATTTAGAGATCTCTTTATCCTCTTTGGAACATGCCCGCTTCGTCATTAAACTGTTAAAAAGGTTCAACATTGAAGCCAAGATCACCCAAAGAAGAGGCAAGAGCGTCGTCTATATCAAAAAGGCCGAAACCATCTCGGATTTTTTACGCTGTATCGGTGCCCATGAGTCACTTTTAAATTTTGAAAACGTCAGGATCAGCCGGGACTTCAAAAACTCTTTGACCCGCCTAGATAACTGCGAGATCGCTAATGAAGTCAAAAGTTTGAATGCCGCTAAAAAACAGATCGAAAATATGGAACTGATCTTCAAAAACGGCAAGTATGACAGTTTGAATCCTAAATTAAAAGCGATTATTGAATTGCGCATGAAATATCAGGATGCCTCGCTTAGCGAACTTTGCGAGATATATTATAAAGTAAACGGCGAAAAGATCTCCAAATCCGGTCTTAAACACCGTTTAAACAAGATCGATGAGATCGCTGTGGAGCTTAAAGATGAATGAGTATTTGAAATATCTTTTGACATTTTTATGTTTGATACTGCTTTGGCCGCTATTAAAATGGTTTATTTTATTAGTGATCGTTTTGATCGTCGTGTTGATCATCTTTTTTAAAAAGAAAGTCAAAGTCTATCGGATGGATGATATTTCAAAAAGCGAGCGAAAGATAGCCGAGCACAGCGATGTGATCGATGTAGAATTCAAGACTAAAGAGGAAATAAAGAAGTGACGATGAGATACGCATTAAAGGAAGAAAAAGAGCTGTTTCATAAGAGGATGCTCGCTGAATATCAAGGCAAAAGCGCTTTTTTAGACTATTATTTTAAAGAGATTTTTGAAAAAGGACAGCACTTTGTATTGGACGAAGGCAATATCAAAGCTTTAGCTTCCGTCTATAAAGGCAACTATCATATCGGCGGCAAACTGCTCAAAGGCTCATATATCGCTTATCTTGACGCTTTGGAAAAAGATGAAGCCAAATCCAGACTTTTAAGTGAACTGCTATCTGTCTTGTGTCATCAGGATCTCTTAACTTTTATTAAGCCGGATGATCTGAAATTATATAGCGAGTATGATTTTAAAGTGGCTTACCGCAACCGCCGTTATTATTTCAGCTCCCAAGGCTTTGGCTTTTCAGATGTCAGTCAGATCAAAGATGTCGATGATCCTAAAAAACTGCGCTATCTTTATAATCGTTTCTCTAAATTGTTTAGCGGTTATCGTCAAAAGGATGAAAGCTATTTTAAAGGATTATTGACTGAGTTGCCTCTTATCGATCATAAGATCAAGATCGTCTATGACTCTAATCATAATCCCAAGGGTTATTTCATCTATGAGGTCTTAAGACAGATGCTGGTGATCCATGAATGTGTCTATTTGGATACCCGCACTTTAAACAAGATCTTATCTTACGCTTTAAGCATTAAAGATAACGTCGTCTTAACGCTTAGCGAATATGAAAAGATCGAAAAGGTCTATGAAGGCATAGCTTATGATCTGAGTGACTACATGATGGCAAGGATCAATGATTATGCTTTGTTCAATACGTTATATGATGTAAAGGTCGCCGATCCCAAAAGCGCTTTGACTATCGGCAATAAACCATTGTTTTTGAAAGAGGATTTTTAAATGAAAGAGATTAGGATCAACAGTTTTGAAGAATTACAGGAGATCGTTTTCAGCGATTGTTTTGATTATAAGACTAACCGTTACCGCAATAATCGGGTCTATCGGGGGGTCAGCGACAAAGATTTCAGTCTTTTGACTAAATTAAACCGGATCTGCTCGCATAATCTAGAGCTGGAATCTTCGATCCTGCGCAGTTTTCAGAAATACGGTTATGCCGATGTCAAGGATTGCGAGTCCTTTTGGCAGATGCTGGCTTTAGGTCAGCACTATGGCTTGCCGACAAGACTTTTGGACTGGACTTATTCACCTTTGGTAGCTGCTCATTTCGCTACCGAGGACATTTATGAATATGATAAAGACGGAGCCATCTATTCGATCGATATGTCAGCCGGTCATAAACTCTTGCCTAATGAGCTGATGATGGAACTTACCAGCTCCAAAGCTTCGAGCTTTACTTTAGCCATGCTTGATAACTGTGCCAAAAACTTTGAAGAACTAAAGGCTTTAAGCGATCATCCCTTCTTCTTGTTCTATGAGCCAGCCTCGCAGACTAACCGCATGACTAATCAATACGCTTTATTTTCTATGACTTCTGATCCCAAATATTCGATCTTTGATCTTTTGGAAGAAAGCGATAAACTCATCAAGATCATCATCCCCAAAGAAGTTAAATTAGAGATCAGAGATAAACTTGATTATATCAATATCTCTGAGCGTCTGATCTATCCGGGACTTGACGGCATCTGTTCATGGATCACCCGCCGCTATGCCGATCTTGGCTTTAAATACAACAAAAAATCAGGCTAATCACCTGATTTTTCTTCCTCAACATTCAAAGCTTTCTTTAAAGCCGCCAGACCTTTTTCTGCCACTTTTACTGTCGTGATCTTGGCTTTTTTGATGGCTTCTTTAGTTTCTTCACGATTCATGAAGTCTTCAACCTGTTTATAGACATCTTTAGATACTTTTTCGATCTTGTCGCTGGCAGCTTTAAACTCTTCGGAATTGAAGAATTTATTGATCGCTTCTTCAAAGTCGTTTTTCTTATCGTTGATCTTTAAAAGATCATCAATACGGTGGATCGAATAGTAGTAGGCATCATTGAATTTAGCACTGATCCGATCAGAGAATTCTTCGATGTCGAGTTTTTCGCCTTCATCTTTAACTTCTTCGATCTTGCGGATCGCTTCTTTTAAGACTTTGATGCTTTGTTCCTTGATCTCGGCAACTTTTTCTTTAGTGAGATCGTCAGCTTCTTTTAAGACATCGTTTTTATACTCTTCAAGTCTTTCGAGTTTAGAATTTAATTCCTGTAATTTTTCTTCGATATTCATTTTATCAACTCCTTAACTCTCATTATACACATAATTATGGAGATATGATGTGATATAATCTGGCTATGATAAGAAGAGTTAGAGAAGATGATTTTAAAGCCATTTTAGAAATGGAAAATGATTTGCAAAGACAGCATGTCGTCATGCGTCCTGATACTTTCAATGCTGAATATGAAGCCTATCATGAAGATACTTTCATGAAGCTTTTAAACAGGGAAGAGTGTTTATTTTTAGTCTATGAAGATAAAGGAGAGGTCGTCGCTTATATCTATGCCGAGATCATTGCAAGAGGCGGGGTTTTTGTTGAGGGCAAGATCATCTATATCAACGATCTTTATGTCAAAAAGCCATATCGCAAAAAGGGCATCGGCCAAAAACTGCTGTCTGAAATTGAGAAGATCGCTCATGAATTAAAGATCACGACTATTGAGTTGATGGTCTGGGAAGGCAATGAAAATGCCTTAAGATTTTATGAAGAGGCAGGCTATAAGAATCGCAGTTATATTAAGGAAAAGAAGATAACATAAAAGATAATAATGTTGTATAATATTTTACATGAGAAATAACAGTGGTTTTATCGGATTATTTATCTTTTTAATACTTTTTACCGGCTTTATCGGTCCAACGATCGGACTTGTCTTTAATATTTTACCTTTTATTTTTATCATTATGATCTTTTCAGGTGTGATCAAAAATATTTACAACAAGCCAAAACCAAGAAGAAAAAGACCAGTCAAGACAAACCGCTATACGGTAAACCGTTATGATCTTTCCAATAAGGATCTAAGCAAGATCGATAATAAATTAAGAGAATATTTCAAACATAATTATGATCTGCCGATCTTTGAAGATATCAGATTAGTGCCCAAAGGCGGAAATTATACCTCTTTTGAAGAGCTTTATATCGATAAAAACGGGGAAGTGATCATGTCGCTTAGTGAATTTGGCGAGATGTTCCCGGCTACTCATGCCAAGATCACAAAACTCTTGCTGCTGTTCAGCGAACAAAGCGACGAGGTATTGAAAGCAGAAGTAAAAAGACCGGAAGTTAAAAAGACCAAGATTGATCCTAAGATAAGTGAAGCCCAAAGATATATCAAGATCATCACCGATCTCAATCAGGGCATCCCCCAGGAAGAGATCGCAAGCGGTTTAGAGCAGACCTGTGCTTTATTAAGACAGATCGAAGTGAGTGCCAAAGATGAAGACGACAGTATCATCGATAAACTATATGATTATTATTTACCGATCCTGACAAAGATCTTAGAAAACTACAAGTCTTTGCTTGAATCGGGAGCCAAAGGCGAAGAGTTCAAGAAATGTGAAGCTCAGCTTATCAAGACGATCTTATTGATCAATGAAGCGCTCAAGACGATCAATGATAATCTGCATGAAGATGACTATATGAATCTTTCGGCCGATATTACGACTTTGCAGTCACTTTTAAAAAAGGACGGTCTAGTCAAAGAGGGTTCGATATATGAAAGCGGTGAGGATGATGGAAAGTCAAAAGAATAAACGTTTTGATGAGATCGACAAGATGTTTGAAAATCTGCAGAAAGCCAACGATGAAACGGTGGATTCTTTTAAAAAGCGGCTAAATCAAAACGAGAGCGAAAAAGCAAGAGTTGATCTGGCCGGCATCAATGCCAACATGAAAAAGTCGATGATGATCAAAAGACCGGTCGTCCCCGATAATATCGATGTCGAGCTTGGCAGCCGCTACGAATACTTTTTATATATCGTCCAGAATGTCAATTACGGCACTTCCAATTCCGAAAGCTATGTCAAGGGCCACCGCAAGGCTTTAAACAAGTATCTGAATGAAGCTGACCGCAATCCGACCAATCTGACTTTGATCAAAGCGGCCATCAGCGATGAGATAAATGACAGTTTGAAACATTCCAAGACTTCTTTAGAATCCAAGGGTTATTTTGACGGTTTAAACTATCTCAATAAAGCTTTAAAGAAGTCTAAAGAGATCATGGCTAACAAAATAAATGAAATATTAAAAAGAGAGTTAAGTTAATGGTTAATAAAGAAAAAGAAAGATTGATGGCTGAATTATTCGGCAAGAAAAGAGATCTCAGTTTTGATGCGACCAAAGATGTCTTGACTAACAGCAATGATGAACTAAAACGCATCATCAGACAAAACGCCGATAACTTAAGATCGCTTGAAGAAGTCAGCGATAAAAAAGTCATCAAAAAGATCAATGAGGAAGTAGGAAAAGACTTTAATTTTAAGAAACTGCAAAGTGAACTGGAAGAAGATCTGAATACTAAATTAGAAGTACCGGAAGTATTGATCGGCAAGGCTTCAAGAGAAGTCTTTGAAAAGATCAATGCCGAGTTGAATGATCTGGTATTGGGGCAAAAAGAAGCAGCCAAAGAATTGACGATCGCTTTTAGAAGGCCCTATGTGACCGGCTTTGATGTGAACAAGATCAAAAACAGCATCATTCTAAGCGGATCTAACGGCAGCGGCCGCCATCTTCTAGTCAGAAGCATGGCTGATCTTTTGCATAAATACGGGCTGGCTACTTCCAAAGAAGTCGCAGTTTTAGACATGAGCGAATATCCCTCGCCAAGCAGCGAAGCTTTGTTTTTGCAAGATCTCTATGTTGCACTCACTTCCAAGGCTTCGATCATCATCGTCGAAAACAGTGAAGAAGGCCACGCTTTATATAGCCGCATGATCAGTGAACTTGTGGTAAACGGTTCTTTAAAACTGAATCAGCGCTATGTCTTTAAAGACAATCATCTGATACCATCCGGCAGCGGTCTGACGAAAGAAGTCATCGATACATTAAACGGCAACGCCAAAACCTTAGTCTTTATTTCGGAAAGCTCAGTCAATAAATTTCTTGATGTCTATGGCAAGTCTTTTGTCGATAAGATCCAGGATAAAGTCAAAACAGTCTATTTAGATAAAGATTCTTTGGACAAGATCGTTGATAAGATCCTGATGGAATTGAGCGTACGCTGCAAGAATAAACTGGAAGTCGATATACTGATCGATGATTCAATCAAAGAATATCTTTTAAAGAATTACAGTCCTAATGACGGAGTTGATTCGATCACACCGATCATTAAAAAGATCTATGATGAATTAGTGGACATCTCTTTAAAAAGAGGCGATTTCAATTCTTTAGTCATCAAGTATGAAGATGATATTAAAGTAGTGATCGATAAAAATGAGATCGATCTGAACATGGCTGATGACATCAACAAAGAAAGAGAAGAGATCCAGAAGGAACTTGATGAGATCGTCGGTTTAAAACCGGTCAAAGAATATCTGCTCAGCTTGGAAGATCATTTAAAAGTATCTAAACTGCGTAAAAAGAAAGGTCTAAAGACGACCGAGATCTCTAAACACATGATCTTTACCGGCAATCCCGGTACCGGCAAGACGACGATCGCCCGTTTGGTGTCAAGGTTAATGAAGGCCTGTGGCATCTTAAAACAAGGCCAGCTTGTAGAAGTGACAAGAGCGGATCTTGTCGCCAAGTATGTTGGACAAACGGCTCCGTTAGTTATGGAAGTAGTTAAGAGTGCTTTGGGCGGTGTTCTTTTTATCGATGAAGCCTACTCTTTATATCGGGGCAAAGATGATTCTTTCGGTCTTGAAGCCATCGATACTTTAGTCAAAGCCATGGAAGATCACCGGGATGATCTGATCGTGATCTTAGCCGGCTATTCTAAAGAGATGCAGATCTTTTTGGATGCCAACAGCGGTTTGAAATCCCGCTTTGCCAACATAATCAATTTCCCGGATTATACCGGCGAAGAGCTGACGCAGATCGCAGTATCGATCGCTAAAGGCAAGGACTACAAGATCGAAAAGAGTGCTTTGAATGATCTGACTAAATATTTTAATAAAGTTCAATCGGCTTCTGATTCGACAAGCGGCAATGGCCGATTAGCCAGAAATCTAGTCGAAGAAGCGATCTTAAATCAGGCCAAGCGGATCTTGGATGATGAGGGAGCAGCTATCGATCTTTTGAAACTGGAAGATTTTGATCTAAGGGAGGAACTATGAAAAACATCGGTGCATTTATCATTCTTTTAGGAATAAACATCATCCTGTTAGGGATCGCTTTTATCTTTAATGAAAGTTTAGGCACGATGGTGATGTATAGCATCCTTCTTTATGTGATCGTATCTACACCGGTCTATCTTTATTTAGAATTAAAAAGGATCCAGAAGATGTATAAGAAATAATACGGCAGCAGCCGTATTTTATATCGCTTTTACTTAGAATTAAGAAGAGATGTGTTATATTACTTATTAGAAAGAAGGGATACTTATGGCAGGATTGGTACTTGAAGGCGGCAGTTTCAGGACTGCTTTTACACTTGGCGCTTTAGATGCTTTATTAAAAAACGAGATCTATTTTCCTTATATCATCGGTGTATCGGCAGGAGCTTGCGCTGCTACTTCGTACATGTCTAGACAATATTATCGGGGTATCGACATCTTTTTGAAGTATCGCAATACCAAAGAATATCAAAGTATCAAAAACTATCTTAAAGACGGCAGTCTGTTTGGCATCAGATATATCTATGAAGAGATCCCCAATAAACTTTATCCGTTTGACTATGATGCCTTTAAGAAATATCCGGGTACTTTAAAAGTCGTGGTGACTGATGCCTATAGCGGCAAAGCTGAGTATCTTGAAGCCAGGAACTTTGACTATCATAATGAAGAATTTATTGCGACCTGTTCGCTTCCGGGCATATTTCCTGGCGTTCATTTGAATAAAACGGTCTATTTTGACGGCGGTATTGCCGATTCAATACCGCTAGCCAAAGCGATCGCTGACGGCAATACTAAAAATCTTGTCATTCTGACAAGACCTAAAGGCTTTATCAGAAAGCCAGACACCAAAAGTAAAACGATGGCCAGACTCATCAAAAGAAAATATCCTGTTTTATCTAAAGCGATGGAAAACCGCCATCTCATGTATAACAAAGAGCTTGACTTATTATATGAAAAGATCGCCGCTAATGAAGCAATAGCTCTTTTCCCAAACAAAGCCTATAATGACATTGAACCCGATGATGACAAACTGCTCGAAGCTTATCATGACGGTTTTGAAGAAGCGATCAAACATCTTGAAGAGATAAGAGGATTGTTCAGGAAAGATCTTTAAGCGATATTTAAAACAGCCGTTTTCTATTAAGAGCGGCTGTTTTTGGATAGTGTGACGATCTTTAAAAAACTTGTTTAAAATCTCGCTAAGACTAAAGAGATGCTTAGACTCAAAAGTATGAACGGCACATAAAGATCATAGCGTCTTCTTATCTTGATGATCACAAATAAGACAAGAAAACAGATGATAAAGACTGATAAAGTCTTAAGGATGAGGATGTCTTCACTGAAAACGAAAAGACCTAAGAAAAGACTGATCTTAAAGATGTCTTTATGAACGATCTTATAGTTGTATAGCGGCTCTAGGACAATAAAGAAATAACCGCTTACCAAGACATAGTTTACTATCTTCATCATTAACATATCCATAATATAGCGAACATTTATTAAAAATAGTTATATGTCTGCCTTAACGGTTTATGACATTTTAAATGCAGAAGTTTAGAAATTTGTAATAATTATTAAATGTATAATGTCATAAATAAC
The DNA here is from genome assembly GCA_944326825.1 of uncultured Erysipelotrichaceae bacterium. Lineage (GTDB taxonomy): Bacteria > Bacillota_I > Bacilli_A > Erysipelotrichales > Erysipelotrichaceae > JAHHTG01. Next base: position 24,931 of record CALVFL010000029.1, on the reverse strand, counting down.
AGGTAAAATAGAGAAGTAAGAGGTATATGAGATGCATAAGATATTGATCGTAGAAGATGAAAAAGGTATCAGAGATACTTTGAAGATCTTTATTAAAAATGACGGTTATGAAGTTATGGAAGCTGCCAACGGCAAAGAAGGGCTGGCGATGGCTTTAAATAATGAACTTGATCTCATCGTGGCCGATATCATGATGCCGGTAATGGACGGTTTAGAGATGACGATGAAGATCAGGGAGGTCAGTGATGTGCCGATCATCTTTTTAAGCGCTAAAAGTGAAGATATCGATAAGATCAAAGGTCTTAACTTAGGGGCAGATGATTATATAACCAAGCCTTTTGAACCGATGGAACTCTTAGCCAGAATCAAGTCTAATCTAAGAAGGTTTGATCAGATCAAGGCTTTAAGAAATTCAGCTAAAGAAGAGCATGATAATGAAGATGTCTTAAAAGTGGGCGATCTTTGTCTTGACCGCTTCCGCAAAGAACTTGCGGTAAACGGGAAAAGCGTTAAACTAACCCTGAAAGAATATCAGATCATGGAACTGTTGATGTCTTATCCTTCCCGCATTTTTTCAAGCGAAGAGATCTATGAAAAAGTCTGGCAGGAGTTAGCGATCAATACGGAAACAGTCATTGTCCATATCAGAAGATTAAGAAAAAAGATCGAAGTCGATCCTCATAACCCCCGCTATTTAAAAGTTGTTTGGGGCATCGGCTATAAAGTGGAGGGCGGAAATGATGAAAAAAGGTAAGTATATTTTTATCGCTGGCTTATTAGCGATCATTTCGATCATGGCGATATTTATCGTGATGTATTATCCTAATCTTGAAAATAATGACATCGTTGAAAAAGATGAGTTTACTGAAAGATACGGCAGTTATGTCAATAAAGCAGTCATTGCCGAAGCTATGGATCTGGACACCGGTTATGTACCGATCGAGAATTCCGCTAAAGGGGATTCTTATAATGGTGAAGTGATCCAGCGGGTCTTATATGAATACGGCTTTGAGTATTATCAGGATGAACTCTTTAATGATGCCGGGGTGGCTATCAGGGCTATTGATCATGATACCGGTTTGAAAGAAGAGCGAAACAGCGAACTGTTTGAAGGGGAGCTGGGTTATCATGCCAAGATCATTTTTGATGAAGACGGCAATATTAAGACCGAAGGCGATTATGAGGCTGCTGATTTCTTTATTTTTGACAGTGATCCTGTTTATGATGATGAGGGCGATGTCTTTAAATGTCCTTTAAACTTTGAGATCGAGATCGGTGTCGCCAAGGAATTGCCGGTTTCAAGCGATCTATACAACTATAATGATAACAGTAAGATCATTCCGTTTTTTGTCTTTACGATCATTTTGAGCGCCGCCATCATCATGGCCTATATTTTTATCTATCCATACCGCTATGAAGAAGCTGCCAATCCTTTCAAGACCTTCAAAAACTGGAAGGCAGAAATAAATATCGCTTTATTGATCGCATATCTTTCATTAGTGATCTTTGTCATCTTCTTTTTTGGCGCCAATACCATTAACGGACGGTTTATAAAAACAGCTGAACTTAATGAGCTTCCGGCCTTTTTAGAACTATTGCCGCTTGGCAATATCATTCTTTGGATCATGTATCTTTTGGGTGTCAGTTTAGCGGCTTTTGAAATCAAACGTTTTATCAAAGCGCCGCTATATTATCTGAAAGAACAGACGATCGTCGGCAGTTTGTTTAAATTAGTCAAAAGAGCCCTTAACAGGATCTTCAGCATCCGTTTTGATGTTTCCCATGCGATCTTAAAATATGTGCTCATTCATTTCTTCCTTATCGTCTTTTTATTCTTTCTGTTTAGAAACTATCACTATTTCTTGGCGATGGTGATGCTTATGATCTATCTTGCCGCAGTCTTTTTTATCTATTTCCATCATGTCGATAAAGTAAATAAAGATTATCATAAACTTTTGGACAAGACTAAAATGATCGCTGAAGGCAATGTGAATGTCGAATTTGAAGATGATTTAGGGGCTTTTGCAGAATTAGGCGATAATTTAAGCCACATTAAAAGCGGACTTAAAAAAGCTATCGAAGAAGAGATGAAGTCACAGAATATGAAAACAGAGCTGATCACTAATGTATCGCACGACTTGAAGACCCCGATAACCTGTATCAAAAATTACAGCATCCTGTTAGAAAGAGAAGATCTGAGTGAAGAAGATAGAAGTGAATATATCAAGAATATCCGCACTTATACCGATCGCTTAAGCAATCTTATCAATGACCTCTTTGCGATCTCTAAAGCCAACAGCGGCAATATCGAACTTGATCTAAAAGACCTTGATCTCAAGAGCCTTATCGATCAGTGCCTTGTGGAAAGTGAAGAAGAGTTTAAAGAAAGAGGCTTGGAAGTGATCAAAAAATATCCGTCAGAAGAGCTGATCTTAAAGCTTGACAGCGACAAGACCTATCGGATCTTTGAAAATCTCTTCTCTAACATTTCCCGCTATGCCCTTTCAAATTCCAGGGTCTATGTCGATGTGAGCGTTTTAGATAATGTGAGGATCGAGATCAAAAACATCTCGGAAGCTCCGATGAACTTTACTTCTGAAGAGATCCAAAAACGTTTCTATAAGGGTGATAACAGTTATGACTCTTTAAGCAGCGGTTTAGGCTTAGCAATCGTCAAGACTTTTATCGAAGCAGAAGGCGGCAGCTTTGATATCGTCATTGACGGCGATCTCTTTAAAGCGATCATCGAATTTGAGAAAGAAAAGCCAAAGAGTTAAGAATATGCCAAGACCATGGTCGATATCGCAAAAGACCCTGTATTGACATGTAACGACGATGACATTACAATTTAAGTGTAAACAGAGGTAACATTATGGAGAAATCAGCGACACTTAATATAAGGATTAATCCTGCATTGAAAGAAGAAGCAGAAACAGTTCTTTCACGTCTAGGCATACCAATGTCAACGGCTGTCGATATGTTTTTAAATCAAATAGTTTTAGTTGGAGGCATTCCGTTTCCTGTTACGCTTCCGAAGGCTCCATCAGATATAGATGTTTCTCAATTGCCAAAGGCAGCTTTTCATGCGAAACTTCAAAAAGGCTACGATGATTACAAGGCCGGTAGAACAGAGAATGCTGCTGAAGCCTTCAAAAAATTTAGAGAAACTCATAAGTGATGAAAAAACGGATCGTAGAAATTACTCAGACGGCCCTTGCCGATATGGAAGAGATCTATGATTATATAGCGAAGGTCCTTCTTGCACCAAAGAGTGCTATGGGTCAATATAACCGTATTGCAGATACAATTCTTACTTTAGAAAGCGATCCTGAACGATGCCCGGTCTTTGAAATGGAGCCAAAGAGATCCTGGGGAATCCGCAGAATGGTAATTGACAATTATCTTATCTGTTACATTGCAGATCCAGATAAAGTAACAGTCACAGATGTGTTATACGGAGCTTCAAATGTTCATGCTAGACTGAAGGCAAGACATACTTCAGAACCAGCCGTATAAGCAAAAGCTAAACATCGTCATTGACGGCGATCTCTTTAAAGCGATCATCGAGTTTGATAAGAATAATAAAAATGATCAAATATGCTAAGATAAAGACTTCATGACGAAGTCTTTTTAAAAGAAGTCATAGTCACAGTATTGCAGATTTATGGAAATGAAAATAATAAAAAGAGCCAGCAAACTTAGACTTACCCAAAGTTATTGCTGGTCTTGGGGCTTGCTGATAATAATGCTATTGGTGTGATCTATCTAAATAGATCGCTGTGTGTCAGTACGGATCAATGTAAGTATCAGCGTTTCCTTGACTATCTTATAAACCAATAACCAGCCAGGTTCAATGTGACATTCTCTCATACCTTTATAATTTCTGGAATTAACCAAGGTATGGTCGTCGTACTTTTTTGGAAGTACTGTTTCATTACACAAAAGTAAGATGACTTCTTCTAATTTCTTAGGATCAAAGCCTCTTTTTATCGCTAACTTGTAATCTTTTTTGAATTGCCCGGTAAATCCAGCTTTAAGCATTCAAGGACCTCATCAGATCTTCAACGTTTTCAAATGGGCCATATACATCATCGCCCTTTTCTGTCGCAGCCATCGCAGCATAAGTAACTTCGTTTGGTTCATCTAATCTTACCTCAAACGGCAGACCATGATAACGCAAGGCTTGTCTATAAAAGATGCCGGTTGCAGTGCTTAGATCCATGCCAAGCTCTTTAAACAAAGCCTGTGCTTGTTTTTTGAGTTCCGGTTCGATTCTGATCGTCATATTTTCTTTATTTGCCATAATGCTCTTCTCCTTCCATTTATCCTTACACTTAGATTTTAGTAAATAATTATTTGCGTTGCAAGTGAATTCTTAATAATATTGTTGACTAATTAGGAGGTATTCCTTAATAAAAATGATTATAATTATAAAAAAATAAGAATTTTTTTGTGTTTTAATGTTCCTTTAATGTTGAAAGGCTAAACTAAAGCCATAAAAGGAGAAAAGAAAAATGAAAGAAATGTTAAGATCACAAACTGCAAAGATTGCCCTTGGCATAATAATCGGTTTTGGGGTAGTCATCTTGATCGTTTTAGCGATCAGCGGTCTTGAAAAAGGACCGGAGTTAAGCCAGGAAAAAGTTAAAGAGATCGCTTTAAAAGAAGCTGGGGTGAATGAGAGTGAACTTTATTCGATCAGTATTGAAAAAGAGAAGGTTGATTCTAAAGAAGTATATAGAGTATCTTTCAAGACAGCTTCCAATACTTACAGTTATGATATCGACAAAAACGATGGCGAAGTATTAAGAGGCAGTTATCAAAAAGATGGCGATGATACAGCTAAAGAAGATGCGGCAAGTGAAACGACCAATGACACTTCGGCAAATACCAAGCCTGATACCTCTAAAGAAGAAGTGAATACTGTGATCGATGAAGCTAAAGCTAAAACGATCGCTTTGAATGATGCCGGCGTCAAAGAAGAAGATGTTTCATATATCTATGTCAAAAAAGATCGTGATGACGGCATAAATGTCTATGAAGTGGAATTTTATGTCGGAAGCAAAGAATACGATTATGAGATCGCTCAAGATGACGGCCGGATCATTTCTAAAGATTATGATGCTGAACATTATAATGCAAACAGCGGCAAAGCCATCACTTTAGAAGAAGCCAAGGCTAAAGCTTTAGCGAGAGTTGAAGGGGCTGGTGGTAGCGATATCCGCATCCACGAAGATTATGATGACGGCTATCGTGTATATGAAGGTGAAATATATTATAATGGAATGGAATATGAATTTACGATCCTGGCCGATAGCGGCGAGATAGTAGAATGGAGTGCAGAAACCTGGAGATAGTATGCGAGTATTGGTAGTGGAAGATGAAAGAGATCTGAATCGTCTGATCAAAAAAAGACTTAAAGAAGAAGGCTTAAGTGTCGATGCCTGCTACAATGGCGAAGAAGCTTTAGACTATCTGGCAAGTGTTGATTATGATCTTTTGATCAGCGACATCATGATGCCTAAAATGGACGGTATTGAACTTGTCAAAAGACTGCGGGAAATGAAAAAAGATATTCCCTTTATCTTCCTTAGTGCCAAAGATGCTGTTGAAGACCGGGTCGGAGGTCTTGATGCGGGGGCTGATGATTATCTCATCAAGCCCTTCGCTTTTGAAGAACTGCTGGCCAGGGTAAGAGTATTGCTCAGGAAAAATGCCAATATCAAGACCAATGTCTTAAATGTCGGCGATCTTAGTTTGAATTTAGATACCCATTTAGTAAAAAGGGGCGACAAAGAGATCGAACTGTCCTCAAAGGAATTCAATCTTTTGTCTTATATGATGCTCAATAGCGGGATCGTCTTATCAAGAGAAAAACTTGAAGAACATGTCTGGGATTTTGATTTCAGCGGTTCATCCAATGTCATCGATGTCTATATCCGCTACTTACGCAAAAAGATCGATGACGGTTTTGAAAACAAGCTCATCAAAACGATCAGAGGAGAAGGATACACGATCAAGCCATGAATCTATCTATCAAGACCCGTTTAGTCACCCTGCATACCATCACGACGACCTTAGTGGTCGCTTTTGTCTTGGGACTGCTGTTTTCGATAAGTTCCAACGAGATCTTTTCCAACGTTTCTCAAAAGTTAAAGACCAGAGTCAATGAAAGTTATGAAGAGATAACGATCATAGACGGCAATATTATTTTTGATGCCGATTTTGTCAAGATCGAAGACGGGATCTATCTTTCGGCTTATAATGTGGGCGAAAGCGATCTTCTTTACGGAAGGATACCTTATGGTTTTGAGGGCCTGGAATTTAAAGAAGATGTCATAAGAGAAGTCAATACCGATAATGTCAACTATTATGTCTATGATATGAAAGTGCCTTTAGAAAACGGCAATGAGATCATGATCAGAGGCATCACTTCGATCGATGAGGCAAAAAATGAATTTGACAATACTTTACGGATCGCTTTACTTTTAACTCCTTTACTTATTATCTTAGTTGCCGTTTTAGGTTATTTTCTTTCTAAAAGAGCTTTAGCTCCTGTTGATAAGATCACTAGGACCGTTAAAGACATCATCGCTAAAAAAGATCTCTCTAAAAGAGTGAATTTAAAAAAGGGCAGCGATGAGATCTATGAGCTTGCAGCTACTTTTGATGAACTCTTGGATGATGTTGAAGAAAGTATGCAAAGAGAAAAACGTTTTACTGATGATGTGGCTCATGAATTAAGGACACCGCTCAGTGTCGCTAAGATGTCTTTGACAGAAGCACTCAGAGGCGATCTAGATCCTGAAGTTAAAGAAGAACTTAAAGTCGTCCAAAACAAGCTTGATATGATGACTAAAATGACTGCTCAGCTCTTGCTTCTGGCCAGGGCCGATCAGGGCAAGATCGATCTTCATAAAGAAAAGATCGCTTTTAGCGAACTTAGCGAAATGGTGGCTTTGGAATTTAAAGAATTGGCTTTAAATAAAGGTATCGAACTTGTTTATGACATCAAGGAAGATCTTTATGTCAAGGGTGATGAAACAATGCTTTTAAGGTTATACAACAATGTTTTAGAAAACGCCCTCAATTATTCAAAGGAGGGTAGTACGATTAGACTATCAGTCGATGATAAAGATGAAGATATCATCTTTAAGATCGCAGATGAGGGTATCGGCATCAGTAAAGATGATCTTGGCAAGATCTTTGAAAGATTCTATAGAGCTGATAAAAGCCGTACTTTAAAAGGCAGCGGTCTTGGCCTTTCGATCGTTAAATGGATCGCTGATGCTCATGACATCAGGATCGAAGTAAAAAGCGAACCTGATAAAGGCAGTGAATTTATCTTTACTATCAAAAAGTATGAGTGTTAGAATAGATTGGGTGATTTTTTATGAAGTTATTTAAAGATATCAGGATCTATCTGATCATTATCTTATCTATATTGTGTATTCTGGCAACCGTTCAGTTTGCTATATCGGTCTTGCCGATCAAGATCTTGATCTTGGTCATTTTGGTCTTTGCTTTCCTTGTGACCTTTTTTAGTGCTTTGGTCTATCAGAGAAATAAAGTCTTCCGTTATATCGGGATGCTGCTTTTAGTGGTATTTATCGCTATCGGCGGTTATGGCAATTATATGTTAAACAAGACGATGGGCGTCTTAAACAAGATCGTCAGCAATGATGCCAATACGGTGCGCTACAGTATCATTACTTTAAATGAGAATGTCAAAGATCCTGACATCGATCCCAGCCTTCATGATCTGAGTGCTTATGGCAATGAAAGTTACGGTATCGTGATGGTGGGCAATACCGCTAATAATTCCGATGTGATCAAAGCGATCGGTGAAGATGCCGGACAAACACCGGAATATGTAACTTTACGCTCGATCCAGGAAGCGACAGAAGCTTTTAAAAACGGCGATGTCAAGATGCTTATTTTAAATGAAAGCTTAAGATCGATGTTTGAAGAAGATCTGGATGCCATCTCTACCGTAGTGGCTGAATACAGTTTTGAAGTAGTTTCTAAAGATATTCGTACGGAGGCTCAGGTCACTGAAGAGCCGTTTATCATCTATATTACCGGTGTCGATGTCTATGGCGATTTAAGCGAACAGGGCCGCAGCGATGTCAATAAGATCATGATGGTCGATCCGATCGATAAAAAGATTGTACTTATCGATATTCCAAGAGATTACTATGTGCCGCAAACCTGTCAATACGATCAGGAAGACAAGCTGACACATACCGGTTTCTTTGGGGTTGATTGTACGGTATCTTCAATCGAAGAATTCATGGATATCGATATCAACTATTATGTTAAAGTTAATTTCTCAAGTCTTGTTGATATTGTCGATGCTTTAGGCGGCATCGATGTATATTCCGATTATACTTTTGATACTCATAAAGCGGCGGCCGGTTATCATTTTGATGAAGGCTGGAACCATTTATCAGGCATGGAAGCTTTAATGTTTTCAAGAGAGCGGTATGCCTTCATCGATGGCGACAATCAGCGTATCAAAAACCAGACGGCAGTCTTAAAAGCGATCATTGATAAAGTGGCTTCCCCGGCCATCATCACTAACTATATGAGTTTTATGGATGTCATGGCTCAAACGATCCAAACCAATCTAAATGAAGATGAGATCTATGCCCTGATCCAGATGCAGCTTACGGATATGGCTTCATGGGATATCGAATCTTATGCTTTAGAGGGTTATGGTGCGATCTTGTGGTCGCCGGCCGGCAATGCTGATCTTTGGGTCATGCAGCCGGATTACAACACCGTTGAAGAAGCTAAAGAGCTGATCGCTGACTTCATGAATAAAAATACTGACAGTTTAGAATAAAAAAGAGCAGACAAACTTAGATTTGTCGCTCTTTTATATGGACAATACGAAAAACAGTTCTTGTTTAGAACTGTTTTTGATGGCATTCGTATAAATTATGATGATACTGGAATAACCTTATTATTCTATTCCCTCAATTTCCAGAAATTCTGATACTGACAAACACTTAGGATGGTCTAAATGAAGACTTAAAAAATCTTTATCACCAGTAAGTATAATATCGACATCCGAAACAATGGCTGCATTTAATATGGGCTGGTCTTTCGCATCTCTTATCGTTTGTTCGATATGATCGATTGCTGGTATCAGTTCATAAGACATTTCGATAAGCAAGGTATTGGCTGCGTGTAAATATTCCGGTGCTTTTCTATTTAGAATTTCTTTTAGTTCCGAGATGTTTTGATCACATAAGACCATGGTGTGATAATTGGCTACATGCAGCAAGGCCTTCGATGGTTTAGAATTCGGAAAAAGCAAAGCCGAAAAGAGAATGTTTGTATCGATAAGTATTCTCATTGATCTACCTTTTATAGCGTATTTGATCGATCATTTCTTGAACATCGTATTCATTTTTTACACCCAGCTTATCTTGTGCACCTTTAAAGGCATCCTGGGCTCTTTGAATAGCCATAGATGATGCGTTGCTGATGACTATTTCGCCGTCTTTGTTTTGAATGAATAAGATCTTATCCCCTGATTTTAAAGACAACTTTTTTCTGATTTCGATAGGTACGGTTATTTGTCCGTTTGCGGAAATTTTCGCCAGATTCATAATATGCCTCCATTTCTTTATAATTAAAGAATTCTTTATATTCATTATATCTTTAATAACAGGCGTTGTAAAATGATTAAACTTCTGTTTGGCAAATGATGGCTAAAAAATAAAGATCATGTGTTAGAATACTAGATATGGAATATTATGTAAGTGATACTGCTTTATATATTGCGATCAAGTCTTTGTATTATGATATGATACAGGACTTTTTTGATACTCTCATTCCTTCTAAAAAGATCCAGCATCTTTTGATCCAGAATAAATGGATCAGGATTGATGAGGAAAGCGTTAAAAGAGAGAGTGCTTTAAAGGGCGATACTTTAGCGATCGACTTATACCCTTTTGCCCATGACTATCCGATCTTAAAAGATGATCCTTCGATCGTTTATGAAGATGAGCTGTTTCTTATCGCCAATAAACCAAACGGCATGTTAGTGCATAGCGACGGCAAAGAAGTCATAACTTTGGAAGATCTTGTCGGCTCATATTTGGCTAAGCATCATCTGCCTGGCGAAAACAAGTCTATCCAGCGCTTAGATGTTGAAACGAGCGGACTTGTCATCTTTTCTAAAAGTCCGATCTTTAAACCGTTATTAGATCAGTATTTGAGTTTTAAACAGATCAAACGCAACTATATCGCCATTTGCGAAAATAAAGCCGACTTTAAAGAACTGGTCATCAATAAGAATATCGGATCAGACCGGCATGATAAAAATAAGATGGTCATCGCTAAAAGAGGCAAAGAAGCCAAGACTTTAGTCAAGACATTATACAGCGATGATGAATACAGCGTCTTCAAGTGTGAACTAAGGACCGGCCGTACTCATCAGATCAGAGTCCACTTGGCTTCGATCGGACACCCAATCATCAATGATGAATTGTATGGCCGACCTTCCAAGCTTTTAAAAAGGATGGGTCTATGTGCTTATGAAACAGAGTTCTATCATCCTTTAAAAGAAGAGATGGTTAAAGTACGGCTTAAACTTGACAGTGATTTCAGGGAATTGTTGAAATATGGCGAAGAATATTAAAACTAATGCGATGCGTTTTTTAGATAAAGCCAGGATCGAATATGAAGCTCTCTATTATGATATCGGTGATTTAGAGTTTTCAGCCGTCAATGTGGCTAATATTTTGGGTGTAGATCTATCGATCTCTTATAAGACTCTGGCTTTAAAACACGAGAATGATCTTTACATCATCGTGATCAGGGCTTTTGATAATATCGATCTTAAAAAGGCGGCTAAAGCTTTAAAGGTCAAAGATCTGAAGATGCTGCATGTGAAAGATCTCTTAAAAGAAGTCGGTTATGAAAGGGGCAGTGTATCGCCGCTTGGCATCAGGAAAAACCATGTGACTGTCCTTGATAAAAGTGTTGAACAAAGCTCAAAGATCATCATCAGCGGCGGGATGAAGGGTATCTCTTTAAAAGTGGCTGTCGATGATCTAAAGAAGATATTGAATGCGAAAGTTTTAGATGTAAGCGAGGAAAAAGATGATTAAGAATATATTGTTTGATCTGGATGGCACGCTGTTGCCGATGGATAACGAAGTGTTTTTAAAGTATTACTTTAAACTGCTTCTTAAAAAGATGGTGCCGCTTGGCTATGATGGCGACGCTCTTGTCAAAGACATCATGAAAGCCACCTATAAAGTTTTAGCCAACGATGGCACAATGACTAATGAAGAACGTTTTTTCAAAGAGTATGAAAGCTATGCCAAGGGTCATCTGCCTTTTGATATGGACACTACTAAAAAACTCTTTGATGAATTCTACGAGAAGGATTTTGATGAAGCCAAGAGTGTTTTAAGTGACAATAAGAACAGTTTAGAGTTTCTTGAAGAGATCTTAAACGGCGACTATAAAGTCATTGTCGCCACCAGCCCCGTCTTTCCAAAAAGCGCTGTCAATAAAAGACTCAACTGGCTTGGCAAGAGTTTAGAAGATTTTGATTATGTGACGACATACGAGAATTCTACTTACTGCAAGCCTAATCCTTTATATTATAAGGAACTTATCGATAAACTCGCTCTTGAAGCTGAAGAAACGATCATGATCGGCAACGATCTGAATGATGACATCTACCCGGCCTTAAAGAACGGTCTGAAAGTCTTTTATCTGAATGATTATCCGATCAATGACGATCCCAAATACGATGGGCCTAAAGGATCGTTTGATGATTTAGAAGCCTATCTAAAGTCCTTGTAAAGGACTTTTTGTATATGTTAGATCAAGTTGAAAAAGAGGTTAAAAGACGATTAAGTTCACCTTGTCAAATTTATCACAATAATTATTGAAATATATCAACCATGAATGTATAATAACGAATGAGGAGGAAAAATAAATACTTATGAAAAAATTATTAGCTTTATTATTAACAGTATTGATGGCTGTAGGTTTAGTCGCTTGTTCAAATACAACTGACGAAACACCTGCAGGTGATGATACTACTGCTGAAACAGTTAAATTCGGTTTAGGTGTTTCAAACTCTGTTAGCGTTTCTAGCGCTACTGCTGATGAGGAAGGTGAATTCCAAGTCAACTCTACATACGCTTATGTTGTATTAGACAGCGAAGGCGTTATTAAAGACGTCAAGATCGACGTTGCTCAGGAAACTGCTAACTGGACAGCTGCTGGTGAAGTAACTGCTGATGTTATCCCTACTAAATTAAACAGAGGTAACGATTATGGCATGAAGGAAACTTCTGCTCAGATTGGTAACATTGAAGGCGGCGGTGAATGGTTCGAACAGGCTGCTGCTTATGAAGAATACTTAGTCGGCAAGACTGCTGCTGATGTTGAAGGTATGGAACTTGGCGGCGACCATGGAAGCCCGGTTGATTTAGCTACTTCTTGCACTATCAGTGTTGCTGAATTCAACAAAGCTGTTTTGAATGCTATCGAAAATGCTACTGAAGTTAGCGGTGCTGCTACATTCGGTTTTGCCAGCGTAACTTCTCCAACTGCTGAAAGCGCTACTGCTGATGCTACTGGTACAGCTCAATACGACACTTCTATCGCTGCTGTTGCCTTAGATGCTGACGGCAAGATCGTTGCTGTTCATGTTGACGTTGCTCAACAGGGTATCAAAGACATCACTACTACTGGTGCTACAGAAGCTACTGCCGAAACAGTTGATTTAAGAACTAAAGTCGAAAAGAAAGAAGACTACGGCATGAAAGATACTTCTGCTCAGATGGGTAACATTGAAGGCGGCGGCGAATGGTATGAACAGGCTGCTGCTTACGAAAAATACTTAGTCGGCAAGACTGCTGCTGATGTTGAAGGTATGGAACTTGATACTGAAAACCATAGCGGACCAGTTGATCTAGCTACTTCTTGCACAATGAGCGTTGTTGATCTTAACGCTGCTGTTGTAGCTGCTTGCGAAGCTGCTGAATAAGTTTTAGTTCAAATTGCAAATTTAAGAGGTTCACTTGGTTGAGCCTCTTTTTTTATTCTGTTATAATAAACAAGCCCAAGGGAAGGAGATGAAAATGAAAAAGATCTTAACACTATTGCTCGTGGCTTTGCTCAGTCTTGGTTTAGTCGCTTGCTCAAACAGCAGTGACAGTATCAATGCCATGAGTCTTGATGACATCATGGATAAACTCTATGAAGGGATCCCTGAAGAAGATCTGCCGATGCTAAGCGAACATGTTGCTGTAACAGCTGATAATGAGAACTGGTATTTAGGTACTTCTGGATTAGAATTTGAAGAGGCTATTGCTTCCGAGTCATTGATCGGATCGATCGCTCATTCGGTAGTCTTAGTCAGAGTCGATGAAAAAGATGTTGAAGCTGTGATGAATACTATCAAAGACAGTATCAATACATATAAGTGGGTATGTGTAGGTATTGAAAAAGATGATTTAGTCATAGAAAACCGTGGCAATGTGATCCTAGTCGTTGTAGATGCTTTAGGATTAAGCGATAAAATAGTTGAAAATTTTGAAAATATCAAATAAGGCCTTATAATTAAAAAGGTCTTATTTTTATTATGGTATTTTCAAGTGTAAGTTTCTTATTTTATTTTTTACCGATCGTTATTATTGTCTATTATCTTCTGCCAAGATATCGCAATATCATCCTGCTTATAAGCAGTATCTTTTTCTATTTTTACGGAGAAAAAGGCTATGTTTTGATCCTGGTCTTTGAATGTGTCTTTAATTATCTCTGGGGCAAGATCATTGCCAGATACCCTTATAAGCATACTCTGGCCATCGGAGTCATCATCGATCTTTTGGCCTTGCTCTATTTTAAATATACCAACTTCTTTTTAAGTTTCTTTAATATCTATTCTAATATCATCTTGCCGATCGGTATCTCTTTTTTCAGTTTTCAGGGCATCAGTTATCTCATCGATGTCTATCGCAAAGATATTCCAGCTGAAAAAAGTCTTATCAATTTCTCCGCTTATCTTTCTATGTTTCCGCAGTTAATCGCCGGTCCGATCGTGAGATATGAAACGATCGCTAAAGAACTCCACGAGCGTAATGAAAATGTATCTGAATTTGCTTTGGGGATCAGAAGATTCTGTATCGGTCTTTTTAAAAAACTGGTCATCGCTAATACTTTGGGTGAGCTGGCTTTAGTTTTAAGCAGTCTTAATGAGATGAGCGTTATTGCTTACTGGTTAGATGCTATCTTTGATGCTTTGCAGATCTATTATGATTTCAGCGCCTACAGTGATATGGCCATCGGTATGGGACTTTTCTTCGGCTTTCATTTTCTTGAGAATTTCAATTACCCTTTCATCGCCAAGAGTATTCGGGAGTTCTGGACGAGGTGGCATATCAGTCTGTCATCGTTCTTTAAAGATTATGTCTATATCCCTTTAGGCGGCTCTCGAGTGTCGAATATTAAATATATCCGCAATATCCTGATCGTCTGGTTTTTGACCGGCTTTTGGCATGGAGCCAACTGGAACTTTATGTTTTGGGGTCTGTACTTTGCTTTCTTTATTATCTTAGAGAAGTATTGCTTGGGAAATATATTAAAGAAACATCCCTGTCTGGCTACTCTTTATACCTTCCTTCTTACTGTTTTCAGTTTTGTGATCTTTTCTAATACCGACCTTGAGGCTCTGCTTATAAATGTCAAAGGTTTATTTGGCATCGGTGTACCGTTTATCACTCCTGAAAGCATCTACTATTTAAAGAATTACTTGATCTTTTTGATCGTTGCTTTACTCGGGGCGACGCCTTTATTCAAAAGCTACGGGAAGTATTTTAAAAACTACCCTTATCTTGAGATCGTCATGGTGATCGTGCTGCTTGTCGTATCGACCGGCTTTATGCTGGATGAGAGTTTTAATCCGTTTTTATATTTCAGGTTTTAGTTATGAAGAATAAGTTATTGATCGTCATATTCATGCTGTTTATTTGTGCTGGGGGCTTAGGAGCTTTATTCAACGGTATCGATGTCTTGTATTCCGAAAGAAGAGTCCTTGAGGAATATCCGGGGTTCATTGAAAATGGACATTTTAATGATGACTTTTTTGATGAGGCTGATAAGTATTACAGTGATCACTTTTTATATCGGGATCTTTTCAGAAAGGCTAAAGGTTTTGTGATCAGCGATCTTTTGATGATCAAAGAATATAACGATATCTTTTCTTATGATGGCTTCCTTTTTAAAAGAGAAAAGATCGATGAGAGTGCGATCAGGCATAATCTTCAGATCATCAATGAATTAAAGGAAGATTTTCAAAACAGTTATCTTGCGATCATCCCTTCCAAGAATGAGTATCTGACATCCGGCTTTGATATGCAAACTTATGATGAGATCAAAAAGATCATTGAAGATAACAGCGATATTGCCTATATCGATCTAAAAGAACTGCTCAGTTTAGATGATTACTATCGGACCGATATTCATTGGCGGCAAGATAAGATCGAAGATATAGCCAAGTTTTTATGTCAAAGTCTAGGTGTGGACTACATCGATACAGAATATGAAATAAAAGAATACTATCCTTTCTATGGTTCTTTATACGCAAATATCAGCGGACTCATAAAGGCAGATACTCTCTTTTATCTTGACAGCGATCTGTTCGCTGATCTTGAGATCTATAGTCTGGAAGATGGCATTATCAGTATGTACGAAACGAAAGAACTAACCTCGCCGGATGCCTACAGTTTATTTTTGGGCGGACCGGAAGCTTATATCAAGATCGTCAACAATAATATAAAAAGCGATGATAAACTGATCGTTTTCAGAGATTCTTACGCTTCCAGTCTATTACCGCTTTTAAGTCTTTCTTTTAAAGAGATCGATATTATTGATCTAAGATATTATAATCGTGAACTTTTAAGTGAACTTGATCTTGATGAAAAAGCTGTCACTTTATTTATCTATGGCACAGAAGTATTTAATTCTTATGCCATCCGCTAGTTAAAGATATTCTTCGATAAAATTAAATACTGCTAAGAAGTATGTATCAGGATCACGAAGCTTGGCTTCACCATGACCGGCTCCTTTGATGAGGAGCTTTTCTTTAGGACCTTTAGAGGCTTCATAAAGCGGATTCAACATCTCGCTTTTGACGAAGTTATCATTATCGCCATGGATAAACAGCATCGGCAATTCATTTTTAGCGACCTGATCTAAACTGCTGGCAGCTTTGAGATCATAATGGGCTCTTAGGTTAGCCATGATATTTGACATATCAAGGATCGGGAAAGAAGGCAAGCCGAATAAAGCTTCCAGTTCGTCTTCAAAGATGTCCCAGACTGAAGTATAGCCGCAATCTTCGATCATCACTTTGACATTGTCAGGCAGATTTTCACCGGATGTCATCATGACGGTGGCTGCTCCCATCGAGATGCCGTGCATGACGATCTTGGCATCAGGATCTTTTTGAGTGATGTGATCGATCCATTTAAGCATATCCAGACGATCTAGCCAGCCCATGCCGATATATTCACCCTCGCTTTCACCATGCGCTCTAAGATCAGGAATAAGGATATTAAAGCCCTGATCATAATAGCGATAGGCAAAACCATACATGCTTTCTTTATAGCCGCTATAGCCATGGACCAGGATGACCCAGGGAGCATTCTCATCGCTGATGATCTCATCAGCCACAAGTTTCAAGCCGTCATCAGAAATCAAAGATGCCTTATTGATAGTGACATTTTTTTCAAATTCAGCGATCGCTTCATCTTCGATCCTGATATTTTCATCGATGATCTTTTCATCTTCCGTATATTCCTTGTTCAGCTCTGCCTCTGGGGTCACATTCTTGACATCTGCCCTGACTAAAGCGAAATCGACAAAGTAATTGCCGATAAAGACTGTCAAAAGAGTGACGATGACTAATAAACTGCTTAAAGATATGATCCAGAATTTTTTCTTTTTTAACATAGATTACCTCATTAAATAGTTCATAGTATGAACCATTTAATTATAGTATTTATTAAAAACTTGTCAACTGTAAAAAGATCACGATTTACTCGTGATCATTTCTTTAGCCTTTCGATATTCTTTTTGATGGCTTCTGTTTGTTCGCCTTTGGTTATCTGCCATTCATCTTTGAGCAGTTTTAATTCAGCCTTAAAGTATTTGATGGCTTCTTCACTTTCGCCCATGTTTTCACTGATATAGGCAAGGGATGCCAACATATCGGTATAACGTGGTCTTGGGCAAAGCTCATGGGCTTTTTGATAGTAGGGAATAGCTTCTTTAAAGGCATGATGCTTGCTGAAACGATTGGCGGTATTTAAAAGAGTGAGCCAGTTATCGCTTTCATAAAGTTTTTTATAATCATCTATACAGGCTTTAAAACCATCTTCTGCCTCTTTGATCCTTACTTCATAATATTCCCTGTCAGCTTCATCACATTTACACAAAAGGGCTTTCGCTTCATCTAAACGATGATCAGCGATGAGATTGCGGATGAGAAACCTGATCGTATGGGGTCCTCCGTTAAGAGAATAAAGTTTAGCGATCAGCTTATTATGACAGGAGATATTATAATCTTCAATGACGCCGTTTGAGGCATTGTTTAAAGTGTTGAGATCAAAGACATTGTCTTTTTTAAGATTTAAAGCCTGATAAGCATAAGCGATCGCTTTTTCTTTCAGACGGCAGGCATGAAAGAGATAAAGATCGGCAATGGTACTGATCGGACGATGATCGTTCGGATCAAGGGCAATCTCTTTTAAAAGGAAGCTCTCAAAACTTTCAAAGAGTACATTATCTAAGGTATAGCCGTTTTCGATGGCTTTATCGATCCTTTCATATTCCAAGGCTTTGTCATAGTCAAATAATTCGTCAATGGTCGAACCGAAAAAGGATGCGATTTTGGGCAGCATTTCGATATCGGGGTCACTGACGCCATTTTCCCACTTGCTGATGGCTTGCGGGGATACGTGCAATACTTCAGAAAGAGCCGTTTGCGACAGACCTTTCTTTTCTCTTAATTTCTTTAAGTTGTTTCCTAACATGATATGTCCTCCTTAATTTCATTATAAAAGAACGATTTAAACGGTAAATTGATTATTTAGGGAGTTTTTTAAACTGTTGGTTGAATTATATATAACATTGTCATATTTATAAATGTTAAAGAGCAGGTTGAGGCTTGTCTTGGGGCGGTTTTATTAGAATGATGGGTAGATTTGTAGTAACATAGATATATCAGTTAAGGGGTAAGATATGATAAACCGTAAAGAATTAAAGAAAAAGGGCAAAAAAGTATTAAAGGCACACTATGCTTTTTTGATCGTGGCCTGCATGATCTCAGGACTCATCGCTACCGAGTTTTCCGATACGATGGATCTTTTAAGCGTGCATAATGATTCATATACTGAAACTGTGGCATCATTGCCTTCTGAACTAAGTTCAAAAGAAGTTTTTAAAGACCTGCTGGGCGATGAGCTCACCAAGGGCAGCGAGGATGCTGAAAAGATCAAAGAAGAAGAGATCGCTCAAAGTAATGATCCGATCTTGGGCAGAAGCAGAGGCGTTTTGGCTGCGGTGGTCAATTCCTTTACCTCTGGCTCGATCTATGTATCGCTGGTAGCCGCCATCAATTCCATGGTCGGATCAGAGAGTTTGGCTGTCTTGATATTGATCCTTTTGGGCTTGTTTTTATTCTTTGCGGTCTGGTTTTATGTTCAGAATACTTTTGCAGTCATCTTACGAAGAATATTTTTAGAAGCCAGAACTTATGAAATAGTGCCTTTTGAAAGATATATGTTTTTAAGCAGGGTCAAAAGGTGGACGAAGGCCAGTTTCACGATGCTTGTAAGCTATGTTTATCAATCGCTGTGGGCTTTGACGATCGTCGGCATCTTCATCAAACATTATTCTTATTTCTTAGTGCCGTATATCGTTGCCGAAAATCCGGATATCAAAGCCAATGAAGCCATCACACTTTCAAGAAAGATGATGGATGGTCATAAGTGGGAATGTTTTAAGATCGATGTTACCTTTTTGGGCTGGACAGTGCTTTCTTCATTTACTTTTGGTTTAACGGCTATCTTTTATTCCAATCCTTATAAGATGTGTACTTTTGGAGAGTATTATGCCAAGTTAAGAGAAGAGGCCAAAGCTAAAGAAATAGAGAATGTCGCACTGCTCAATGATGTATATCTCTTTGAAAGGCCAAGCCGCACGACCTTAAAAGAAGTTTATCCGGAGATCAAAGATCGTCATGTGGAAGTACCTGAACTCTCTGGCATCAGAGGTTTCTTTGCGAATTGGTTTGGCATCCTGTTTAAAGATGGCAAAGAAGAAAAAGAATATGAGAAAAAGATGCGTATTTTTCAAAGATATGAAGCTATTGCCAATGTGGTAGAAGGCCGGCAGTATCCGAAGCGATTATTTCCGATCGCCGAAAAAGACCGCAGCGCTTTATACAGCGGACTTGATCCTTTAAGGGATTATACGATCTCCTCTTTGATCCTGATGTTTTTTATCTTTTCAGGAATCGGCTGGATCTGGGAAGTCAGCCTGCATCTTGTGAAAGATGGAGTGTTCGTCAATCGTGGCGCTTTGCATGGCCCTTGGCTGCCGATCTATGGTTCGGGCGGCATTCTGATCCTCTTGCTTTTAAAGAAGTTCCGTCATAAACCGATGCTTAATTTCTTGCTGATCTTAATCGTTTGCGGTGTTTTGGAATATACCACTTCCTATGTCATGGAAATGAATACCGGTCTAAAATGGTGGGATTACAGCGGTTATTTCTTAAATCTCAACGGCCGGATCTGTGCTGAAGGTCTGGCAGTATTCGGCATTGGCGGCATGGCCTTTGTCTATATCTTAGCCCCGGTCTTTGATAACCTTATCCGCAAGATCGATCCGCTTATAAGAAAGATCGTCTGCATTTGTCTGCTTGTCGTATTCTTTATCGATATGATCTATTCCCATTTTTATCCCAATACCGGCAAAGGCATAACCGATTACACCTATCATGATCCTTTGCATGTGACAATCAATGAAAACTGACCATGACATTATCGATAATTCTGTTATAATAACTTCGATCAATGAGAAAAAAAGATGAGCGAAAATCAAAAGGGCGGTCTTGAGAACCTGGCAAAAGACTTAGGCATCGATTCAGAAGTCGTTGATAAAGTAGTTGATGCTGCTAAGGATGTCGTCAGCAAAGTCGATCTTGACAAGGTTGGCGAAACAGTCGGCAATCTGGGCAATTCAGTTAAAGAAGTTCTTGATAAGACTGACATTGATGATAAGATCTTAGAAAAAGGTTCAGAACTTTTAGAAGGTATCTTAGGCAAAGACAAGAAATAGTCAGCTAAAATGTATGATCTTAAAAGTCATACATTTTTTATTTGAGTTTAAGCTTGTTTTAGTTTAAAATGATAGAGCGTTAAGCCGACAGTTCGTTTGTACCATCCTGTCGTTAAATAAAACCAGGACTGCTATTTTAAAGATTAGCGGCTTGTGGTGAGCCGCTTTATATGTTTAATAGTAGTTTTGTGTTTGCAAAACTATTTTTATTTAGGAGGGTAATGTGACTTTCAAGAATGCAGAGATCAAAGAGGGTTTTAATCTATTGGAATGGTTTAAAAAGGAAAAGAGTGAAACGATCATCCTTTTTCGCTCTATTCCCAGTATGAGCGTAGCTTTCTTTGTGATAAGCGTTGTGGCGATGAATCTTTTAGCCAATAAGACGATCGTTCAGAATGATTATCTGGCCCTTGATGGCGGGATCGTCGTATCGTGGCTTTCTTTTATGTCGATGGATATGATCGTTAAGCGCTTTGGTCAAAAAGCCGCTAATGAAGTAGCGGTGTTTGGCAGTTTATGCAACCTTTTGTGCTGTCTTCTCTTTTATGTCGTCAGCATCATTCCTTCAAGTGCGGATGATTACAGTGCATTTAATGCCATCTTCGGCGGTACCTGGTTTATTCTTCTAGGCAGCACGATCGCTTTTTTAGCTTCATCTTTTATCAATAATTTCATCAATCAGTTTATCGGTTCACTATTTAAAAAGGATCCGGACGGTAAATTAGCTTTTGCGGCGAGATCTTATATTTCGACATTTTTAGGTCAATTTGCCGATAACTTTATTTTCGCTGTAACTGTTTTTATGATCTTTGCCCCGCATTTTTGGGATGGTTTTCATTGGACTTTGCTTCAATGCTTCAGCTGTGCCCTTACAGGTGCAATAATAGAGATGCTGATGGAAGTGTTATTTTCGCCGCTTGGCTATAAGATAACCCAAAGATGGCAAAAAGATGGGGTAGGCAAAGAATACTTGGAATATGTAAAGGAGCATCGCTAATGAAAATATTGATCACTGGAACTGCGCAGGGGATCGGCAAGGCCATAGCGCAAGAATTTTTAAACAAGGGCCATGAAGTTAGTGGTTTCGATATCAAAGACTCCTCGATCGATCATCCTTTTTATACACATTATAAAGTCGATATCTCGCAAAAAGATAAACTTCCTGACATCGAGGATGTCAATATCCTCATCAATAATGCCGGGGTACAGAATGCAAATGATATCGAGATCAATTTAAAGGCTTTGATAAATATTACGGAAAAATATGGTCTTCAAGATAAGATCCATTCTATCTTAAATATCGGTTCGGCCAGCGGCCATACTGGTTCGGAATTTCCTGAATATTGTGCTTCCAAAGGCGGAGTCATCGCTTATACTAAGAATGTGGCTTTAAGAGTTGCTAAATATAACGCAACCTGCAACAGCTTAGATCCGGGCGGAGTATTGACGCCGCTTAATGAATGTGTGATAAATGATCCTGACTTGTGGCAAGAGATCATGGCTGAAACACCTTTAAAACGCTGGGCCACCACTGAAGAGATCGCTAAGTGGGCTTATTTTCTGACAGTTGAAAACAGTTTCTGTACCGGTCAAAGCATCGTTGTGGATGGGGGCGAGTCGATCAATTATAAATTTGTATGGAAGGATTAAAAAGAGATCATGGACATCTGGGAAAAACTTTATGAAAGAGCTAAAAAGGAATATGATCCTAAAGAGGTAACACCCTTTATCTACGCTCATCATGTCGTATGTGCTTTAGAAGCAGAAAACGGCGAGATCTATACCGGTTTTTGCATCGAATCATGCTGCGGGGTGATGGATTTGTGTGCCGAAAGAGTGGCGGCTTTAAATATGTATGTCAACAGCGGCCAGACCAAGATCAAAAGAATGATCACTTTCAGAGACAGACCGCCTTATGGCAAGGGGAGCGGAATGCCGTGCGGGGCCTGCCGTGAGTTCTTGTGCCAGTTAGATAAAGACAACCTCGACACCAAGATCATGGTCGATTATGAAAAAAGGGAAACGATAACTTTAAGAGAGCTTATGCCTCTTTATTGGGGTGAAGAGCGTTATGAACAAAAATAAAAGGCATCTTGAATTGATGCCTTTTATCATATTATAGATCTTTATAGTAATCTTTAAACTTCTTGGATAGATAGAAAGTTACAAAGAGATCAGAGATGCCGCTATAGATGAGGCCAAAGCCGATGATGATAAACATGACATTGGCAGCACCAAACGGATCAAACAGAATGACTATACCAAAGATGATGTCGATGATCGCCAAGATGATATAAAGCAAAGAGTTGCTGTAACCAAGTCTTTTAGCATCGATGCCGTCCTGCAGTTTTGCAAAACCGCTGAAGATGATGACGACTCCTAAAATAAAGGGGATGACCGAAATAAAGAAGGCCGGTTTATATAAGATCAGGGCACCAAGGGTCACTGCTATGATGCCAAACAGAAAATCATTGCGGTAATAGCTTTCTTTCAGATCATAAGTGAAATAACGGATGATGCTGAAAAGACCGCCGACGATCGCTAAAACAGCGATCAAGGTAGTCAAGATACCAAGAGATAAACCAGGATAAAAAATAAGAATAAATCCTAAAACGATCATTAGAACACTATTGATGATACTGTTCCATTTTAATTCTTTTAAAAATTGCATAATTCCTCCTCAAGCTTTCGCTTGTCGGCTGGAGATTTGTATGGACAAATTCACAGCAAGAATAGCTATGATGGACTAAAGTCCAGGTTTCATAGGGTACTCATGTAAGTTATACTTACCTGATTTCATAGTAACACTTATAAGATTTAATACAATCAATATGCTCTTTTAATCAAAGTGTATCTGTTAATTGTGAATTCATAAAAGTTTGTAGTATAATACCCGTGTTGGAAGCTGTTTATGGGTACTATTAAAGATCTGATCGTCAAAATCGTAATTATTATAGCATTTGGTATCGGGTATATGCTTGGCAGGAGAAATCTGTTGCTGGGTATTGTCTTAGGTGTTGTCTTTGGGATAATAGCTGATAATCTTTTAGAGAAGTTATTTGATTATTTAGGCAACAAAATGGCTGATGCAGTGGATAAAGGGATCGATAAGATAGATAATATGGATGATTCTTCCAAGGTAAAATCTTTTATCGATAAAACACTTAAAACAATGGATAATATCGAAGACTTTGCAGATGAAAAGGTCGAAAGTATTATAGATAAATTTAAAAATAAGCATAATTGATTTTTGATATGCCAGGCTGATATTAAACTACCGGTTTAATGCATACTCTGAACAGTGGTGTTATTATTTATAGCGTAAGGTAAATATCCTTATATACCTGTTCTTTGAAACATAGAGATCGTCAGCTCGATGCAAACTGCTTGCAAAGCAGTCGAGGCAGCTTGGAAATAGCATTTTTCTTTAAAGGGATACTTTTAATTGAAGAATGATCTTGAATAGTGATATTCAAGGTGTCGGGGTAACTGTCCGATCTATAAGAG
This sequence comes from uncultured Erysipelotrichaceae bacterium, assembly GCA_944326825.1. Taxonomy (GTDB): domain Bacteria; phylum Bacillota_I; class Bacilli_A; order Erysipelotrichales; family Erysipelotrichaceae; genus JAHHTG01. The sequence continues at coordinate 1,042 of CALVFL010000029.1, read as the reverse complement.
CTGGCGCTGATGACTTCGCTCATAAAGATAGCTTAAAGGTTGCGGTCTAATAGATGGCAGTCAAAAGCTGCATGAATCTGAGTTAGGCATAAGCTTGGAAACTTGTGCAAACCTTAGAAATTCCGCCAAGCCGGAGTGTCGTTGAATGTCGAAAGACAGTATAAGACCTTAAAGCAGTGTACGAGTAGCCCAAATCGACACGTTGAGTCTGATTAACTCTAAAATGCTGAAAGATTATACAACATCTGAAAGCGGGTGAAAGTTGTAGGTAAGCAATCCTATCGTGGCATAGTTGGCATAAGGAAGCAAACGGGTCATGTCCTTTGCTCAGACCTTATGTCCCACGTGATCGAATATATGAGAAGGAGTAAAGTTCAGTACGATGAACAAAAGTCGGGCGATCTCTGTGATTCAAAGAACAGGTGTTGTGGTATAATTACTTCCATAGCGTGAGATACTATGTATCTGTTTGAAACATATAACTTAAACAAAATGGGAGGTGCATTATGAATACCGTTCATTTCAAAGTCCCGACTGTCGATATCGTCAGAACCGGACAAAACATCAGAAAATTGCGTGAAGCCAAAGGCATCAGTGTCAGGGATCTGCAAGATGCTCTAGGTTTCTCTTCGCCGCAGGCTATCTACAAATGGCAATGGGGCGATACTTTACCGGACATAGACAATCTGCTGGCTCTATCAATACTGTTAGAAACAGACATCGAAGACATCCTGATAACTCAGGATGTCTTTTAAAATATAGGACATTTTAAATGGAATTATATCAAAAGTATGATAAATAGATCTCTTTCATCTATATAGCTATATTTATAGAGTGGATATGACGCGCGATTTGTGCCACCCACATCGCTTTCAGAGTGCCACTAAAGTCGGGATGCCAGTGCCACCAAAATCGTTTTTTTGAGTGCCACCATCAGATTGAAAAACCGTCACGATTTATGTTCTTCGTGACGGTCATTTTTATTTTCTTAATGAATCCCCATTCAAGACTATTTTGTATGCTTTCGGAAGTATTCTATCTA
>CALVFL010000028.1 GCA_944326825.1 uncultured Erysipelotrichaceae bacterium | reverse complement strand
GCACTTCATCGGCAAGCATAGCAGAAATGTGAATCAAGCACGCCGCCGGATCAGACAAGCTGTCCTGAGGGATGGCTTTTTTAATATTTTTATATATAATTATCAAAGGAGGTATGGGGATTATGAAGTATGTTGCACATTCAAAAGAGGAAACTCAAGATCTGGCCTATAAACTGGCTAAAGTTTTATTCCCTGATTCTTTAGTAGCCTTAAACGGCGATTTGGCTTGCGGCAAGACTACTTTTACGCAAGGGTTAGCTAAAGGTTTAAATATTAAAAAGACAGTCAATTCACCAACGTTCAATATCCTTAAGATCTATGAAGGTGATCTGACTTTATATCATATCGATGCTTATCGGCTTTATGAAAATCCCTATGATCTCGGTTTTGAAGATTATTTGGACAACGGGGGTGTAATGGTCATCGAATGGTTTGACTATATCAAGGATATGTTTAAGGATGACTATTTGGAGATAAGGTTTACTTATCTTGACGAAAACAGCCGTCTTATCGAATTTATCCCCCATGGTCAAAGATATGAAGAATTATTGAAGGAGCTTGATAGTTTATGCTGACACTTTGTATGGATACCGCTTATAAATATTTATCACTGGCACTTATCAAAGATGATGAAGTTATTGCCGCTTATGATGAAGAATGTTTTAAACATCAATCAGAAGAGATCTTTGTAAGACTTAAAGAGCTTTTTAAAAAGGTCAACCTCGATTCTTTAGCGATTGACAGTATCTGTATCAGCGAAGGACCAGGCAGCTATACCGGTGTCAGAATCGCTATGACTATCGCAAAAGTTATCGGCAGCATCCAAAAACTGGATGTCTATACGATCTCAACTTTAAATCTATATGCCAACGATGAAGAAGATGCCTTAGTCATCATGGATGCCAGAGCTAAAAGAGCCTATGTCGGTCAATACGATCGATCAAGACCTTTAGTTAAAGACAGCGTTCAGGAACTCGATCAAATCGATCTTAATCACAAAAATCTATATGGCGATTTGAGTTTGTTCGGGCTAGAAGATAAGATGTGTACTATCTCTAAAGCTTTCCTCAATACCAAACACGCGTGGAAAAAGGTCGATAATATTGATTTTTTGCATCCTTTATATCTAAAAGACAGTGAGGCTTATCATTCATGATCAAAGCGATGAGCTTTGCAGATCTTGAGGCTATAGAAGCGATCGAAAAAGAACTCTTTTCTTCTGGCTGGTCTTTAGAAGACTTTGCAAAAGAACTAAAGGCCACCGATCTGGCGAAGATCTTTGTTTTGTGGCTTGATGATGAGATCATCGGCTTCGTATCTTTAAGAGAGATCTTTGAAAGAGGCGAGATCACTAATCTGGCTGTAAAGAGTTCATATCAGTCTAAAGGTTACGGACGCAAGCTCTTAAGGTTCGCATTAGATACGATGAGTAATGATGGTATGGAAGCGGCTTTTTTAGAAGTCAGGGTCAGTAATCTTAAAGCGCTAGAATTATATAAAAGCGAAGGCTTTATTATCATGCGTAAAAGGAAGAGTTATTACAGTGACAATTATGAAGATGCCTATGAAATGGCTGTACCGTTAGGAGGTAATGTATGACAAGAATATTAGCGATTGAATCCAGTTGTGATGAAACAGCCTGTGCGATCGTAAATGATAAATTAGAGATCGAAAGTTCGATCGTCACTTCTCAGATCGATACGCACGCCCGTTTTGGCGGCGTTGTGCCAGAAGTGGCTTCAAGAATGCATGTCGAGCAGATATCGACCATCATCAAAAGCGCTTTAAACGGCCGATCTTTGGATGATATCGATGCGATCGCCTATACAAGAGGTCCTGGTCTGATCGGCTGTCTGCACGTGGGGGCTGCCGCCGCCAAATCGCTTGCCCTTTTTTATGATAAACCGCTTATCGGCGTTCATCACTTAAAAGGTCATATCTTTGTCAATGAACTCATTGAGCCTTTGCACTATCCGCTTTTAGCTTTGGTAGTCAGCGGTGGTCATACCGAACTTGTCTATATGAAGGATGAAGATTCATTTGAGATTCTGGGAACGACTCTTGATGATGCGATCGGTGAAGCTTACGACAAAGTGGCCAGGATCATGGATCTAGGCTATCCTGGCGGACCGAAGATCGATAAACTGGCTAAAGAGGGCAAGCCGCATTATGATCTGCCGCTTCCTAAAGTCAGTGGTTATGACTTTTCTTTCTCAGGACTTAAGAATGCCTGTCTGCAGTTAAGCGACAGACTTAAAAGAAAAGGTGAACCTTTGATCGGTGCCGATCTTGCCTATGCCTTTCAAGAGGTGGCTTTGCACCATCTTTTGGATAAAACTTTAAAAGTGATCAATGATCATGAAGTAAAACACGTCCTGATCGCTGGGGGAGTGGCGGCCAATTCCCGTTTGCGCTCTTTGATGAGCGAGAATATCAAGGATATTAACCTGACGCTTCCGCCTTTAAAATACTGTACAGATAATGCGACGATGATCGCTATTGCGGCATTAAAAGAGTTTAAACATCACCGTTTTGTGGATCTTGATGTCGCCAGTCTATCTTCCTTTGATATTGATGAATAGTTAGATATTGTCAATATCTTCACAAAGCTGATCAAAAGTGATAGAATGCTTATGGAAGGTTAATATGAAACAGGTTTCTAAAGCTACATTGCAAAGATATCCGGTCTATTTGAAAGCTTTGCGCAAGCTTAAAAGTTTAGGAGTCAAAAGAGTGATGTCGAAAGAATTGGCCGAATATGTCGATATTCAGCCGACGACGATTCGCCGTGACTTCTCTTTGATCGGTCATTTGGGAAAACAGGGTTTCGGTTATGATGTTGATGAACTGATCGAGATCTTTTCAAGTAGCCTGGGTATTAACTTTGATGAGAAGATCATCCTGGTCGGCGCCGGCAATTTAGGCAAGGCCTTATTAAAATATAATAATTGGGATAATGTGATCGGCGAGATCGTCTGTGCTTTTGATAAATATCCGGATAAAGTGGGTGAGCTCAGCGTTCCGCTTTACGATATCAAAGACCTTAAAGAGAAAATGCCTAAAGATGCCCGCATCGCCATCGTTTGCGTATCCAGTGATGTACAAAAGACGGTTGATCTTTTGGCTGCAAACGGCATCGTATCGATCGTTGATCTGACCCATGAACATTTCGTGGTGCCAAAAGGCGTCCATGTCAGATGCGTGGACATCGTTTCAACGATCATCGAATTAGTCTTTGAAACGAATAAATTGAATTATTAAGGGGATTGTTATGTTGGATTTTAAAACGATAAGAGAATTATATGAATTATGTTACGCTAAAAATACATTAGAGATCGATCAGATCGAATATGTGGAATTAGAGGGCTGGGTCAGAACTAACCGTGACAGCGGAGCGATTGGTTTTATTGAACTCAATGACGGCACTTATTTTAAGAATGCCCAGATCGTTTATTCAAAGGAACTTGGCAATTATAAAGAAGTGGCCAAGATCCTGACTGGAGCCAGTCTGCATGTTGTGGGCAAATTCAAATATACGCCCGACAGCCGTCAGCCTTTTGAAGTAGAAGCTACGGAGATCGAGATCATCGGCAACAGCGATGAGCATTATCCGCTTCAAAAAAAGCGTCATACGATGGAATATTTAAGGGAGATTCCTCATTTAAGAGTCAGGACCAATACTTTCATGGCTGTCATGCGTTTACGCAGTGCTTTGAGTATGGCCATTCATGAATTTTTCCAAAATCAGGGCTTCGTTTACGTTCATACGCCGATCATTACTTCGATGGATGGCGAAGGGGCCGGCAATATGTTTAGAGTAACGACTATCGATAACACCGACTTTGAAAAAGATTTCTTCGGCAAAGAAGCACATCTGGGTGTTACCGGTCAATTACAGGTCGAAGCTTACTGCATGGCTTTCAGAGATGTCTATACCTTTGGTCCGACTTTTAGAGCCGAGAATTCCAATACCACCACTCATGCCAATGAGTTCTGGATGATCGAACCGGAGATCGCTTTTGCGGATCTTGAAGATGATATGGATCTTATGGAAGATATGATCAAGTATTGTATCAACTATGTTTTAGAAAACTGTCCGGAAGAGATGAATTTCTTCAACACCTTCATTGATAAGGGCCTTTTGGAAAGGATCACTAAACTGAAAGATGCTCACTTCAGAAGGATGACTTATACGGAAGCGATCGATATTCTTTTAAAAGCGCCAGTCAAGTTTGAAAATAAAGTTTTCTGGGGCATGGATCTGAATTCCGAGCATGAAAAATATATTTGTGAAAAAGTAGTAGGCGGTCCGGTCTTTATGACTGATTATCCTAAAGACATCAAGGCTTTCTATATGCGTCAAAACGATGACGGCAAGACGGTAGCGGCTTGTGATCTTTTAGTGCCGCATGTCGGTGAACTTTGCGGCGGTTCGCAAAGAGAAGAACGTCTTGATCTTTTAAAGGCCCGCATGGAAGAATTGGGCATGGATATTGCATCCTACGACTGGTATCTGGATCTAAGAAGATATGGCGGCTGTAAACACGCCGGCTTTGGCTTGGGTTTTGAAAGATTTATCATGTACCTGAGCGGAATAGCCAATATCAGGGATGTCATCCCGTTCCCAAGAACACCGAGAAACTTGTTATTATGATGATAAAGGGGTATTTAATACCCCTGTTAATTAGTTAGGGAGAAATTGTATGTTGTTGCAGATAAGCGGCGGTACCATGTTTTTTGGAAGCGACGATCTGTTTGAAAATATTGACTTTCAGATAAACGAAAATGAAAAGGTAGCTTTAGTCGGTAAAAACGGCAGCGGCAAAACGACACTGCTAAAGATCATTACCGGTGAAGTGGAATTGTCAAGAGGCGAAATTTATAAAAGCGGCAATCTTTCGATCGGTTATCTTAAACAGAATGCCTTTTTAAATGAAGATCACAGCGTCTATGATGAAATGCTGACAGTCTTTGCCAAGCTTATAAAGATGGAAGATGAACTGGCCAGGCTTTCTGATCTTTTGAAGATCGATCACAGCGAAGCGAATGTTGAAAGATTTGCCAAAGTAGAAACAGAATACAGCTATTTAGGCGGTTATACCTATCAAAGCGAGATCAAGACGATCTTAGGCGGTTTTGGCTTTAAAGAAGATGATCTCTATCGGCCGATCGCTTCTTTTTCCGGCGGGGAAAAGACCAAGATCGGTTTTGCCAAACTGCTTCTAAGCAAGCCGGACATCTTGCTTTTGGATGAGCCGACCAACCATTTGGATCTAAAGACGATCGAGTGGCTTGAAGGTTATTTGGCCAAGTACCCTAAAGCGATCCTTTTGGTTTCGCATGACAGAGCCTTTTTGGATAAGACGATAAATATCATCTATGAACTTGAGCATGGAACATTGAAAAAATATCATGGCAATTACTCGACTTTCCAAAAAATCAAAAAAGAAAACTACCTGCGTCAGGAATCTTTATACAAGCACCAGCAAAAAGAGATCAAGCGTTTAGAAGATCTTATTGAAAAGTACCGCTATAAGAAAAACAAGGCCAAGATGGCCCAAAGCAAGATCAAATATTTAGAGAGGATGGATAAGATCGAAGATCCTAAAAAGGCCGATACTAGGACTTTTAAAGCCAAGTTCCACTCACGTATCAAAGGCGGCAAGAAGGTCTTGTCTTTGGATCATTTCAGCTTCGGCTATGATCATCCTTTAGGCGAAGTGACTTTAGAGATCCAAAGGGGTGATCGCATCTGTATCATGGGGGATAACGGCACTGGCAAATCAACGCTTTTAAAGACGATCGTCGGTTTAAATAAAGAACTTGGCGGCTATAAGATGTTCGGCCATCAGATCGAAGTCGGCTATTTTGATCAGAATCTGGCAGCCCTCAATTCTTCCAAAACGATCATTGATGAGTTGTGGGATGAGTTCAGCGATCTTGATAACTATGCCATCCGCAGTGTCTTAGGGGCTTTCCTTTTTACAGGCGATGAAGTGTTTAAAGAATTGAATGTCTTATCCGGCGGCGAGAAAGTCCGCTTGGCAATGGCTAAACTGATGCTTAAAGGGGCTAACTTTCTGATCCTTGATGAGCCGACCAATCATTTGGACATTCCGGCCAAAGAAGCTTTGGAAGAGGCTTTGAAAGATTATGACGGTACGATCTTGTTTGTGTCGCATGACCGCTATTTCATCAAAAATATTGCCACTTCCTGTTTAGTGCTTGAAGATGGCAAGATGACTCTTTATGAAGACGGCTATAAAGACTATATCGACGAAAGGCCTAAAGAAGAGCCAAAGGAAGAGATAAATGTTCCAAAACCCAAGAAAAACATCAAGCCCAAAGCCAAGTACAATCTAAAAAAGATCGAAGCGAAGATCAGCGAATTAGAAGAACTGTTAGAAGAAAAGAGAGCTTTGCGTTTTGAGCCGGAATACTACCACGACAATGCCAAGATGCAGGCCTTGGATGATGAGATCGACGATATTCACAACCTGATACATCACGAGATGGAAAACTGGGAAGCAGCGATGATCGAAAAAGAAGAAATGGGCTTATAATTGAATGATTTATATGTTACAATCAAAAAGTAAACAGGAGGATATTAACTAATGGCTAATTGTTTAGTAGCTCAAAGCGGCGGACCGACTTCCGTAATCAACGCCACGATTGCCGGTGTCGTCAAAGCCAATCAAATGAATCCATATTATGATCATGTCTATGGTGGTCTAAATGGTATTGAAGGGATCTTGCATGAGAGATTTGTCGATCTTACTGAAATGTCGGATGATGAAAACCGTATTTTAAGACAAACACCGTCAAGTGCTCTTGGTTCTTGCCGTTATAAGTTAAAAAGAGATAATATCGCTGATTTTGAAAAGTTATTTGCGATCATGGAAAAATATGACATCGAAACACTTTTCTATACCGGCGGTAATGATTCAATGGATACTGTAGCAGCTTTAAGTCAGTATGCTAAAGAACACGGTATCACCAACCGTCGTTTTGTCGGCTGTCCAAAGACTGTCGATAATGACTTGATGCACACCGATCACTGCCCGGGTTTTGCCAGCGCAGCTAAATTCATCGCTACGACAGCTTTACATACCTGGTTAGATGTAAATGTTTATACCAGACAAGAAGTCTTCGTTTTGGAAACGATGGGACGTGATGCCGGATGGCTGGCGGCCAGTGCTTGCCTTAGTGGTGTTGTTGACTTATTGGTATTGCCGGAAGAAGTCTTTGATAAAGAACTCTTCTTAAGTGAAGTTAAACGCTGCATCGAAGAAAAGAATAAATGTTATATCGTCGTATCTGAAGGTGTCAAATACGCTGATGGCACTTATATCGCTGCCGGTGAAGCTAAAAATGACGGCTTTGGCCACGCTATCTTAGGCGGGGCAGGCAATGCGATCAAGAATATGATCCTTGAAAACGGTGTCGCTGAAAGATGCAAAGTTCAAGATCTTTCAACTGCACAAAGATGTTTTGCCAGCGATCAGTCTAAAGTTGACGTTGAAGAATCATTCCAGCTTGGCATGTCAGCTCACATGCGCTCTTGCGATAAGAGCTTTACCGGCAAGATGGTCGCTTTAAAACGTAAAGATCAGAAGGCTTACGATGTTGATTTCATCGCTGTCAATGCCGATGAAGTAGCCAACTATGTCAAATCATTCCCAAGTGAATGGATCTTGCCTAACTATCGTGGCATCACTAAGGAAGCCTGCGAATACCTTGAACCGCTTATCGTCGGTTCTCCGACTGTGGTTTACAAAAACGGCATTCCGGCTTTCGTAAAACCTTACTACATGCGCTAATAAACTAAAAACGTGGTCAAGAGGCCACGTTTTATGATGCTTGCTTATGAAAATATTTTCAGAAATATTTTTCATTTTTTCCAATTTAAGTGAAAAATATGTGAAATTTTATTGAAATGGCTTAAAAAAAGTTTTATTATATGAACATGCATAAAACATGCTACTAAAATTAGGAGGAAGAAAAATGAAAAAAGTACTTGCTTTACTTTGCTGTTCATTGTTTGCTCTTTCACTGGTAGGATGCTCAGGCGGCGATACCGCCAGCGATGCTCCGACAGCTTGGGTAGAGAATACTTCTCGTGAACCAGAAAGACTTGACTATGTAGTTTCAGCATTAGCAACTGACCATGAGATCAATGCTAACTTGGTTGACGGTCTTTTGGAAAATGACCGTTACGGTAACCTCGTTGGAGCTTTAGCAGAAACATGGGAAAGCAATGAAGACCAGACCGTTTGGACATTCCACTTAAGAGAGGGTGTTAAATGGGTCACTAATTCCGGTGAGGAATATGCTACAGTCACTGCTGACGATTTCGTTACCGGTGTCAGACACGGTGCTGAATTCGGTTCAGGAACTGCTTACTTATTACAGGGTGTAGTTAAAGGATATTCTGAATATACTGATACTGATACAAGCACTTTCTCTGATGAAGAATGGGCTAACGTCGGTGTTAAGGCTGTTGATGATTTAACAGTAGAATTCACACTTGAAAGTCCTACTCCATACTTCCCGTCAATGACTACTTATGCCGTATTATATCCGGTAAACAGAACATTCTTAGAGAGTATGGGTGAAGGTTGTAAGTTAGGAAGTCCTGATCCTGCAACTTGCGGTTTCGGTACTGTTGAAATGGATTCTATCCTTTATAATGGTGCATATATCTTAACTACTTATGACCAGAAATCACAATTGATCCTTACTAAGAACGATTCATATTGGGATGCTGAACATGTATATATGGAAACAGTTACCCGTATCTATGATGACGGAAGCGATCCATATTCAGGAATCAAAGGATTTGAAGATGGAACTTATGTCAGTGCTTCTTTAAATACCAGCTGGGCTGACTATGCTGACTACAAAGAAAAATACGCTGACAACGCTTATGAATCATTGCCAAATGCTTCTGTCTTCGGTGTTGTATTCAACTTCAACCGTCAGGAATTCAACTACACTGAGTATGCTGATGATCTAGAATTAAGAGAAAATACTCGTGAAGCTATCTTGAACGATAATTTCCGTAAAGCTTTAAGAGCTGCTTTCGATAGAGTTGCATACAATTCTGTAAGTACTACTGAAGAGATCGCTACTGATATGCTGCGTAACGTCAACAACTTCCCATCTTGTGGTACATTAAGTGATGGTACGACTTACTTTGAATTAGTAACACAAGTTTATAATGAAAACACAGGCGAAAATGTTGATCTTAGCGATGGCGTAAATCCATGGGATCCTGCTACCGCTCTTGACTACATTGAAGCAGCCAAGGCTGAAGGTATTGAATTCCCAGTTCATCTTGATATGCTAGTAATCAATACAAGCGACCGTTTAGTAAAACAGGCCAACTCAATGAAACAGTCTGTTGAAGAAAATACTGATGGTCAGATCATCATCGAACTCGTCTTGGAAGATCAAGATACTGTTCAAAATATCGCTTACACTAACCAGGACCCTGCTAAGTCAGATTACGATATTTCAACATTCACCGGCTGGTCACCAGACTATACCGATCCTAAGTCATTTGTTGATATCTACTCTCCAACTGCTGGTTATTACATGACTTCAGTAGGTTTAGGTATGGGTGAAAACGATAAAGAGATCAAAGATACTGTCGGTTTAACTCGTTATGAAGAATTATACCGTGCTGCCGATGCAATCACTGATGATCTTGACGCTCGTTACAGAGCCTTCGCAGAAGCTGATTCTTACTTAGTTGAAAGATGCTTCTACATCCCTGGTTACATGGATGCTCGTGGTGAAGTTGTTTCTAGGATCGTTCCTTTCACAAGACCTTATGCTCAAACTGGTATCTCTGAATACAAGTATAAGGGCGTACAGCTTCAAAACGATATCGTTACCCTTGAACAATACAATGCCGCTTACGAAGAATGGCAAGCCGGCATGGGAAGCGGTAACGCTGAATAAGTTGATTGATTTAACAGCTTATAGTTTATAATAAATGAGGATGAGTACCGCTTAGGTGCTCACTCCTCATTTTTAAGCGAAAGGAGATTACTATGAAGAAATATCTATTTATAAGAATACTTAAGTCTATTTTTTCAATTTTAGTAGTAGTTTCGATCGTTATTGTAATGGTTTATAAATTGGTTCCGACTACCAAGATGTTTGGTAACGATGCCGGTTATCAGCGTCTTAAAGGTATCGATAAGAAAATTTATGAGTATAACCAGTTAGAAAGATTAGGCTATCTTGACTATGTGACCACTACTGATATGTGCAGTGAGGTCTATGGTGAAGATGGTTTAAGTGCTTGTTTGGCTGGCGAGAATACTCAAGAAGCTTATAAGGCTTTCGAAGATCGTGGCTATACGATCGAGGTCATCAACGATGTTGATGAAAAAGGTCAGCCGGCTACAGCTACTATCGGTTACCGCTACTACAATCCGATCGAACTTATTGCCAATTTCTACTCCAAGCTTATCGTGATTGATAATCCTTGGGCGGTAGAGGATGCCAACAATCCTGATCTTGAACGTAAATATTATATCGGGCAGGATCAAAACGGCATTCCGGCTTTGATGTGTTCAGGATGCAACTACAAGTATCAGATCTATTTTGATGGCTCATTCCCGTTTATCCATCAGAATATCATCGAACTTGATCTTGGTGATTCTTATCCGACCAGGATCGGTGTTTCAACCGTCAGCATCATCTATAGCGGACAGGGTTCACAATCGCCATTCATGCAGACATTCCCAACCGGTGTTGAGCGCAGTTCAGCTTTGATGCAGCACACTTGCCGCTATAAAGCTAACCCCGATCACATGGATACCCAGTTATTTACGGATAATTATGCTTCCTGTGACGCCCGCTACGATGCACCATCAATGGTCAATACTTCATTGATCATGGGATTTATCTCGCTTGTTTTGGCTTATATCATCGCCTTGCCTTTTGGTGTGGCTATGGCTAGAAACAAAGACAAACTCGTTGATAAGATCGGTATCGTCTATATCAACCTTTTGATCGCTGTGCCTTCACTGGCTGTCATTTTCTTCCTTAAATATATCGGATCATTCTTTACTCTGCCAGACCGCTTCCCGCAGCTTGGCTTTGGAGATATCAGATCTTACATTATGCCGATCATCATCCTGGCTTTGATCTCAACACCATCACTTATGATGTGGGCCAGAAGATATATGGTTGACCAGTCCAATGCTGATTATGTCAAGTTTGCCAGAGCTAAAGGACTATCACAAAAAGAGATCTATACTAAACATATCTTAAAGAATGCGATCATTCCGATCGTCAACGGTATTCCGCAATCAGTCGTATCCTGCTTATCAGGTGCACTAATTACGGAAACGATGTTCTCGATCCCAGGCATGGGTAAACTTTTGCCTGATTCTATCAAACAGCTTAATATCAACATGGTACTGACATTAACGCTATTGTTTACTACTTTATCGGTTATAGCCGTTATCTGCGGTGATATCCTCATAACGGTAGTAGATCCACGTATTCAGTTAGCAGCGAAAGGAGATTGATTATGACAGATCCTAGATTTGAATTTGTTAATATTGATTTAGCGGCATCTGAACATATTGCAGCTCCTCAATACTCTTACTGGAAGAGTGTCTTTAGAAAATTCTTCTCTTCTAAAGTTGCGATCGCTATGCTTGTCATCATGGCTTTTGTCGTTATTATGTCGATCGTTCATCCTTTTATTTCCGGATATTCCAATCTGGCTATGGATGACATCAATAACCCCAGTGCAAGATTTTTGTCGATTTCTTTAGAACACCCGTTTGGTACGGATGATGTCGGCCGTGATATGTTTGCAGCCTGCTGGGCTGGTACAAGGACCAGCTTATTCGTTGCGGTAATAGCTACGATCATCACCAATGTCATCGGTACTGTCGTGGGTATGTTCTGGGGCTTCTCCAAGAAACTTGATGTCTTTATGATCGAGGTTTATAACATCGTTGCCAACATTCCGTTTACACTCGTAGCGATGGTATTGATGTTTGCACTTGGACAAGGTGTTCCGCAGCTGATCTTTGCCCTTTCTTGTACATCATGGGTAGCTACAGCTTATTTTATCCGTGTACAGGTAATGATCATTCGTGACCGTGAATACAATATGGCTTCCAAGTGTTTGGGTACGCCGACTTTCAGGATCATTACCCACAACATCTTCCCATATCTGATCTCAGTCATCATGACTGGCGTATCTCGTGATATTCCAAGTTTTATCTCTTATGAGGTATTCTTGTCCTATATCGGTGTCGGTCTTAGTGAAAAAGATATTTCATTGGGCCGTCTTATCGAAAACGGTTCAGCCTATATGACCAGTGCACCGCACTTGTTTGTCATTCCGGTATTTATCAGTGCTCTTATCTCTGTATCGCTTTATATCGTCGGTCAGACTTTGGCTGATGCCAGCGATCCGAGAACACACATGATTTAAGGAGGTCTTTAAAGTGGAAAATAACAATATTATCTTGTCTGTTAAAGACCTAGTCGTTAAATTTAAAGTTCGTGATAGAGTTTTAACAGCGATCAGAAATGTATCTTTAGATTTTGAAGAGGGCAAAGTAGTTGCCATCGTTGGAGAATCGGGCAGCGGCAAGTCAGTCTTTACCAAGACTTTTACCGGTATGCTTGATTTAAACGGTAAAGTTACCAATGGGGAAGTCTGGTTTGAAGGTAAGAACCTCATGGAAAACAAGACTGACGAAGACTGGTTAAAGATCCGTGGTAAAAAGATCGCCACTGTCTTCCAAGACCCGATGACTTCTTTGAATCCGGTCAGAACGATCGGCTATCAGATCTCGGAAGTCATCATCAAGCACCAGGGCAAATCAAAAGAAGAGGCTAAAAAAGAAGCCATCCAGCTTATGGAAAGAGTTGGTATTTATAATGCCGAACAGCGTTATAATGAATATCCATTCATGTATTCAGGCGGTATGCGTCAAAGGATCGTTATCGCCATCGCTTTGGCATGTCATCCAAAGATCCTGATCTGTGATGAGCCGACTACAGCACTTGATGTAACTATCCAGGCTCAGATCATTCATTTGATCAAAGATCTGGCTAAGGAATACGGTTTTACAACGATCTATATCACCCATGACTTAGGTGTTGTAGCTAATGTCGCTGATAGAGTGGCGGTCATGTATGCCGGTCAGATCATTGAATATGGAGAAGTGGAAGAGATCTTCTATGATCCAAGACATCCATATACCTGGGGTCTTCTTTCTTCACTGCCGCAGCTTGGTGAAAAGGGCAGCGAGCTCTTTGCGATCCATGGCACTCCACCTAGCTTATTTGAAGAGATTAAAGGAGATGCCTTTGCGCCAAGAAGCGATTATGCCATGCGTATCGATTTTGAAGAGGAACCGCCGATGTTTAAGGTTACGGATACCCACTTCGCTAAAACATGGCTGCTCGATCCAAGAGCACCAAAGGTCGAAAAACCGAAAGTCATCCAGAATCTGCATGAAAAACTGCTGGCTTTAACTGCTAAAGGAGGTATTTACGGTGAGCACTAATCAGGAAAAAGAAGTATTACTCTCCGTCAATCATTTGGAAGTAACTTTCTACAACAATAAAAAGCGTTTCCGTGCGGTAAAGAATGCCTGCTTTGATATTTACAAGGGCGAAACTTTTGCTCTGGTAGGTGAAAGCGGCAGCGGCAAGACGACGATCGGCCGTTCGATCATCCGTTTAAACAAGACCTCTGACGGCGATATCCTTTATAAAGGCAAGAAGATCAACGGCAAACTTTCTAAGGACGATCAAAAAGAAGTCGTCAGAAATATTCAGATGATCTTCCAGGATCCGGCCGCTTCCTTAAATGAAAGAGCGACCATCGACTATTGTGTATCGGAAGGTCTATATAACTTCGGTCTATACAAAGATGAAGCTGATCGTGAAGCTAAAGTAGATCAGGCTTTGGAAGCCGTCGGACTTTTAAGGGAACATAAATCCCGTTATCCGCATGAGTTCTCGGGCGGCCAAAGACAGCGTATCGGTATTGCCAGAGCTATGATCATGGAACCGGAATTCATCATTGCTGATGAGCCGATCTCTGCTCTTGACGTATCGATCAGAGCCCAGGTCTTAAACCTTATGAACAAGTTCAAGGAAGAAAGAGGTCTGACCTATCTTTTCATCGCTCATGATCTGAGTGTTGTAAGATACTTCTCTGATCGTATCGCTGTTATCCATAAAGGACGTATCGTTGAGATAGCACCAACGGATGAACTTTTCAACTATCCGCTGCATCCATATACTCATTCCCTGCTGCAGGCCGTACCAATGCCTGACCCAAGGATCGAGAAATCCAAAGAACTTGTGATCTACGATGAATCCAAGCGTGATCTCTCCGGTGAAAAACCGCAGCTTCGTGAGATCCGTCCGGGACACTTCGTCTTTGCCAATGATCGTGAAATGGCTGAGTACGAAGTTAAACTCAAGGAAATGGAGGAATTTAAAAAGGCTAATCAATAGCCTTTTTTCTGCATTTATGAAAATTGTATTCTGTGATATAGATGGAACGATCATCGACGGCAATCATGGTTTAAATAAACCATCGCCCAATACTCTTCACGCCTTCAAAAGTTTAAGACAAAACGGTCATAAACTCTTTATTGCCAGCGGACGTTCCAAGTGTCTTTTGCCAAAAGAGATCATCGACCTTGATCCAGACGGCTTTATTTTGGCCAATGGCTCTTATAGTGAATATGAAGGTCAGATCATCTTTCAAAACTATTTTGATGAACCGATGATCAGCGAACTTATCAGGGTCACTGATAAATATGAAGGCTGCTACTACTTTGAAAACAGTGAGAAGATCTATACGGCCGATCTTAATAAAAAGCTTCATCGGGATTTTATCAGTACCTGGTCGGTCTATGGTCCTTATACCGATGAAAAGCTTACAAGCGATATCCCTATCAATATGGCTATGCTGGCATTTAAAGATCAAGATCTTTCTTTAAAAGCTTATAAAGAATTATCTTCTGACTTTGACATCAGACCTCATTCCAGCCAGATCTCTTATGATGTCAATCTTTTAAACACATCCAAGGGTCAGGCGATAAAGAAAATTCTTTCTTATCTACATCTTGATGCAAGTGACGCTTATGCTTATGGGGATGGTTTGAATGACCTCGAGATGATCAAGACTGTCAAATACGGCATCGCTATGGGCAATGCCCATGAAAAGATCAAAGCAGCTGCTTATGAAGTCTGTGATGGAGTCCTTGATGATGGGGTATATAATTCACTTTTAAAACATGGTTTAATAACACCAAGATCATAAAAGTAGGTTATAATAAAGATAGATTTATTAGGAGGCGTTCTATATGATATTACAAAGCAAACGAGTCTGGGTAAACGGTTTCTTCTTAGCTGCTCAGATCGAAGTCAAGGATGGCAAGATCGAAAACATTTTGCCATACGATAGTAAAAGTGTCGATGTCGATTATGGTGATCTAAGAATAGTTCCTGGCTTTATTGACGTTCATACGCATGGGGCTTATGGTTTTGATACCAATGATGCCAATAAAGAAGGACTTCGCAACTGGATGAAAAATATCGTTAATGAAGGAGTTACCGGTATTTTGCCTACTACTATCACTCAAAGTAAAGAAGTCTTGACTAAGGCTGTCAAAAATGTAGCAGAAGTGGTAAAAGAAGGCTATGAAGGAGCCGAGATCTTAGGCATCCATTTTGAAGGCCCTTATCTTGATATGAAATACAAGGGAGCTCAGCCGGAAGAATATATCGTCAAAGGCACGATCGAAGAGTTTGAGCATTACCAGAAAGCTGCCGACGGTCTTATCAAGATCGTGACGATGGCTTGCGAACATGATGATGATTTCACGCTTACCAAATATTTAAGTACCCATGGCGTTGTGCCTTCTATCGGACATAGCGGTGCTACGATCGATGAAGCAGCTATGGCGATCGCTAACGGTGCCAAGTCGATGACACATGTCTTTAACGGCATGACTCCTTTCCATCATCGCAACCCTGGCTTAGTAGGAGCTGCAATGCGCTTTAGAGAAACCTATGGCGAGGTCATCTGTGACGGCAATCATTCTACGCCGGATGCCCTTAATAATTATTTCATGGCTAAGGGCAAGGATCATGTCGTCATGGTAACTGACGCTTTGATGGTAAAAGGTCTGCCGGTCGGCACTAAAGTGCTTTTTGGTGGCAACGAAATCGAACTTTATGAAGACGGTAGCGCTCATTTGACTGAAACTAAGGGTCTGGCCGGTTCTACTCTTAAAGTTAATGAAGGTTTAAAAGTTTTAGTTGAAAAGGCCATGGTACCTTGGGAATATGCCATCAACTCCTGCACGCTCAATCCAGCCAGATTATTAGGTGTTGATGACCGCAAGGGTAAACTGGTTGCCGGATATGATGCTGATATCGTAGTTTTGAATGACGATTACAGTGTTAAGCAGACTTATACAAAAGGTATCGCAAGACTTTGATAATTATGTTAAAATAGTCTTTGGATAAAGGAGATTGACAGTATGAGTTTTACAGATAAAATAAAAAATTTCATCGCTCCGGAAGAAACTGACGATGAGATGGGTCTAAGTGAAGAAGAAAGCGAAAAATTAAGCGAATATGAACAGCCGCAGGTAGCTGGAGCTTCCAAGGTCGCTTCTAACGCCAATATTGTCTTGTTTGAACCTCGTCAGTTTGACGAATCGCAAGAGATCGCCAATCACATCAAAAACAGACGTGCTTGCGCTATCAACCTGCATCGTATGCCAGGCGAATACCGCCAAAGAATGATCGATTTCTTGACTGGCGTCATCTATGCTCTTGATGGGTCGATCAATAAAGTCGGTGAAAACGTTATTCTTTGTTCGCCTAAAAATATGCCGGTCGGCGGCGAGATCAATTTAGGTGAAGAACGTTAGTTCTTGACTTGCTGGTTTTATTTGTGTATAAATATTTAAAAGCCGTGAATAAGACGGGCTGTATGATTTGAACTGAAAGCGAGGATGCGGTTGGTGGAAGGCATCTGGGAATGATCATGCAGACATCACTTAGGAGCTTTGATAAAGAAAAGTATCAACGTTACTCGCGTTAAGAGTTTAAGAAACAAATTAAGGTGGTACCTCGCTTTATAGCGACCTTAGGTATCACTTTTTTATTTTTGAAGGGGGATTTATGGACTACAAAGACACATTACACATGCCCAAGACTGATTTTGAGATGCGGGGCAATCTGCCTAAAAAAGAACCGGGCATTTTAGAAAAATGGGAAAAGGATGATCACTATCACAAGATCCTGGCAAAGAATAAAGATCACAAGCCTTTTATCTTGCATGATGGCCCGCCATACGCTAATGGCAATTTACATGCCGGTACTGGTATGAACAGAGTCATCAAAGACATCATCATCCGCTCCAAAGCGATGAATGGTTACTATACACCGTTTTTCCCAGGCTGGGATACTCATGGCTTGCCGATCGAAAATGCGATCCAGAAACTGGGTGTCAACCGCAAAGAAGTAACACCGAGCGAATTTCGCAAAAAGTGTGCTGAATATGCAAAAAAACAGATCGAGATCCAAAAAGGCACGATGAAAAGACTGGGACAGGTCGCAGATTACGAACATCCTTACATCACTTTACAAAAGAGTTTTGAAGCCCGCCAGATCAGATCTTTTGCCACGATGGCTTTAAACGGCATGATCTTTCAGGGCCTAAAACCGATCTACTGGTCGCCTTATCAGGAAACAGCCATCGCTGACAGCGAGATCGTCTATTTTGACCGTAAAGATCCGACGATCTTTGTGGCCTTTGATGTTTTGGAAGATCCTAACAATGTTCTAGATGGCGATGAGCGTTTTGTCATCTGGACGACGACACCTTGGACGATTCCGGCCAACCTGGCTATCTGTTTAAATGAGAACTTTGAATATGCCAGCGTCAAGACAGCCAAAGGCAAGCTGATCATGCTTAAAGACAAGATCGATCAGTTATTGCCGAAGTTCGGCTTAGAAAATGAAGGCATCCTTAAAACTTTCAAAGGTAAAGAATTAGAAGGTGTTAAAGTTAAACATCCGTTCTATCCGCAAAGACCAAGCGTGGTGATCCTTGGCAATCACGTTACCGATGAAGATGGTACCGGTTGTGTTCATACAGCGCCAGGACATGGTCTTGATGACTTCATCGTCGGAAGCAAATACGGCTTATCAGCTTTCTGTCCGGTCGATGAAAAGGGCTGTCTGACTAAAGAGGCCGGTGAATGGCTGGAAGGAAAATTCGTTTTAGATGCCAATAAAGATGTCACTTTGAAACTGGATGAACTTGGCAATCTGCTGGCCATGGAATGGGTAACTCACTCTTATCCGCATGATGAAAGACTTAAAAAACCGGTCATCTTCAGAGCGACAGTACAATGGTTCGCTTCGATCGAAAAGATCAAAGATGAACTCTTAAAAGAGATCAAAAAGGTCAACTGGCTCAATTCTTATGGTGAAGTTCGTTTGAGCAACATGATCAAAGACCGCAAAGACTGGTGTATTTCAAGACAGAGATTATGGGGCGTACCGATCCCGATCATCTATAACGAAGACGGTTCACCGATCATTGAAAAAGATGTCTTCGATCATATCGCTTCTTTAGTCGAAGAATACGGTTCAGATGTCTGGTTTGAAAGAGAAGCTAAAGATCTTTTGCCAGAAGGTTATCATAATCCTAAATCTCCTAACGGCAAATTTACCAAGGAAAAGGATATCATGGATGTCTGGTTTGATTCCGGTTCAAGTTTTAATGAACTGATCGCCAGAGGCTACAGCTATCCTTGCGATCTCTATTTTGAAGGCAGCGACCAGTATCGTGGCTGGTTCAATTCTTCACTCAGCGTTTCAGTAGCCACTAATCATACCGCTCCTTATAAAGCTGTTTTAAACCATGGTTATGTCGTTGATTCCAAGGGCGAGAAGATGTCCAAGTCTTTAGGCAATGTCGTAAATCCGGTCGATGTCATCGACAAGTATGGTGCTGACATCTTCAGACTCTGGGCAGCTACTGTCGATTTTAAGGCTGATATGCGTATCGGCGATGCCAATTTAAAACAGGTATCCGATCAATACCGCAAAGTCAGAAACACTTTCCGTTTCCTGCTTGGCAATCTGAATCATGAAGATTTTGTCAAGAGCAGAGATCTTTTGAACTATGAAGATCTTGAAGTGTTTGATCGCTATATGCTGATCCTTTTAGATCAGCTGAATAAAGATGTCAAAGCAGCATACGAAAGATATGATTTCATCGATGTCACTACGAAACTCACTAACTTCATGACTAATGAACTCTCTTCTTATTATTGCGACTTTGCTAAAGACATCCTCTATATCGAACTTTTAGATTCTAAGCGCCGCCGTCAGGTCCAAAGCGTCTTATATCAGATCACTGATACGTTAGTCAGACTCTGGTCGCCAGTCTTATGTTATACGATGGAAGAGGTATGGCAGTTCTTTAAAGAAGAGGGAGATCTTGCTTCTGTTCACTATACTCATTTTGCCGATGATCGAAATTATGCTGACAGTAAAAAGATCCTGGAAGACTTCAAGCGTTTGAATGCAATCAGAGATGATGTGCTCAAAGCTCTTGAATTAGCCCGTAACGAAAAGCTGATCGGCAAATCATTAGAAGCTGAAGTCTTGATCCATCTGAATAAAGATGATGAAGAATTAGTCAAAACATACTTTAAAGATAAAGTTCATCAATGGCTGATCGTTTCTAAAGTTACTTTCAGTCAAGATAAACTGGATGCCTTCGATAATTGCGAGATCAAGATCTTAAAAGCGCAAGGTCATGTATGTCCACGCTGCTGGAACTATACCCAAAGCGATAATGAAGACGGTCTTTGCGATCGCTGCAAAGAAGTGATGGCTCACTGGCATTAAACAATAAAGGCATGATGTGATAAAAACATCATGCCTTTTCTTTAAATAAAAATACGCTTTAAGCGTACTTGTTTAAAAGAAATAACTGCCCTCAAAGGGATCGGCAGATTCATCAAGTCTTACTTCCTTGACGCCTTCAACTTCATCTAAGATGATCGCCTCGATGCCGTCTTTAAGTGTAACATCCAAGATGCCGCAACCTACGCAAGCCCCATGGACTCTGACATAGACGATATCATCTTCAAGCCTTGAAAACGATACATCACCGCCATCTCTTTGAATGTACGGTCTGATCTTTTCAATGGCCTTTTTTATTTCTTCGATCTTTTTTTCTTCATTCATCTTATATCATCTCCTTCATCATTTTATAAAAGATTTAAAAGTAAAGCGATGATTATGCCCAAAATTCCGCCGCCGACCACTTCTGACCACTTGTGACCCAAAACATCTTTAAGCGGTTCTTCGTAGATCGGCTCATCCAGGATGATCTCGTTATTTTCGGAAAGATCTTCCAAGATCTTTTTAGTAAGCTGGATATTTTTACCGGCATAATAACGGACATTGGCCGCATCATAAGCGACGATGAGTCCAAAAGCCAAACAGATCGCAAAAGCCGTCGAATTGAATGATTCCTGGATACCTACACTCAAACAAAGTCCGAATACGCCAGCCGTGTGAGAACTTGGCATCCCGCCTGAAGCTAAGATCAGACGAGGTATGAATTTATGGATTCTGAAATAGGCAATAAAAGGTTTGATGACCTGAGCGATCAAAACCGAAAATATAAAAGTCCAAAACGGATACATTGAAGCAAACATATTCATCTCCCTAACGAAGTAAGTATAACACAATATTAAAAATAAAAATAATCGTGTTATAATTATCTCATGAGTGGAATCAATGATTATAAGCCGGGGATGATCGTTTATGGAAAGGTGACAGGCATTCAGCCTTATGGTGCTTTCGTTTCTTTTTTAAACGATGTAAGCGGACTGATCCATATCAGTGAATTGACTAACGGCTATGTCAAAGACATCAATAATTTCGTTAAAGTCAATGACTATGTGATGGTCAAAGTCATCGATGTGGATAAAGAGAGCAAACAGCTGCGCTTGTCTTTGAAGGCATTGGGACAAAGTTCCCGCAAACGGCAAAAGAAAGTCGTTTTTTTAGGGATGCCGGAAAATAAGATCGGTTTTGGATCATTGAAAAAACAGTTGCCATTATGGATCAAGGAGAGGGAAATATGATTAAACTGGATTTATCACACGCAAAGCTTGATGAAAAGATGTCTGATTATCAAAGTGCTGTCAGTGAAGCACACAATTGGCTGCATGAAAAAAGCGGCAAAGGCAATGATTATGTCGGCTGGGTAAAGTGGCCCTATGAGTATGATCAAGATGAAGTTAAAAGGATCAAAGAAACGGCTGATCGTTTGAAAGATAAATGTGATGTCCTTTTGGTATGCGGCATCGGCGGCTCTTATCTGGGTGCCAGAGCGGCCATCGAGATGGTCAACGGTCTATATCCCAACAAAAGACCGGAAGTCATCTTTATCGGCAATACTTTTTCAGCCAGCTATCTCTATCAGATACTCGAATATGTCAAAGATAAAGAGTTATGTCTGAACGTCATCTCCAAATCGGGAACGACTACTGAAACTTCGGTATCTTTCAGGATCTTTAAGGAACTTATGGAAGAAAAGTATGGTGATAAAGCTAAAGAGCGCATCATCGCCACAACAGATAAAGCTAAAGGAACACTTAAAGCTTTGGCAGATAAAGAGGGTTATGAAACTTTCGTCATTCCTGATGACATCGGCGGACGCTACAGCGTCTTTACGGCCGTAGGTCTTTTAGCCCTGGCTTTTGTCGGCATCGATCCTTTGGAAGTGTTAAGAGGTTCTAAGGACGCTTATGATGAATATAATACGGATGATCTATCTAAGAATACCGCTTATCAATACGCTGTTGCCAGAAGGATGATGGACAACAAGGGTTATGCTGCTGAAATGTTTGTTACTTATGAGATGCAGCTGACCAGTGTAGCTGAATGGTGGAAACAGCTGTTTGGCGAATCAGAAGGCAAAGAGGGCAAAGGTTTGCTTCCGACAAGTGCCTGCTTCTCGACGGATCTTCATTCTTTAGGCCAGTTTATTCAAGAAGGCCGCAAATGTTTATATGAAACGATCTTCTGGGTCGATAAGATGGAACATGATCTCAAATTCCCTAAAGCTAAGGAAAACTTCGACAACATGGATTATCTGGTCGGCAAAGACCTCTCTTGGGTAAATGAGATGGCGATGCGGGGAACTTTAAGTGCTCATGAAGAAGACGGCAATGTGCCAAACATCATCATCAGCTTAGAGGATAATTCAGCTTACGCCTTTGGTTATATGATCTACTTCTTCTTTAAAGCCTGCGGCATGAGCTGCTATCTGCTTGACATCAACCCGTTCAATCAGCCTGGTGTTGAAGTCTATAAGAAAAAGATGTTTAAACTGCTGGGTAAAGAATAATAAAAAGAAGCCATCCCGAACATAAGGATGGCTTTTTTGATCTTTATCATTCAGTGATGATCTTATCAGCGAAATTAGCGGTTACTGTAATATATTGGATTGCTTCAGTGCTGGCTAAGACGCTGGTATCATCAAGCGGTTTCTCAGATACCCAGACGACGATGAGATCTTCGTCAAGCGTTTCGTTGATCTTATCAATAAGCTTTAGTCCATCTTCGTAGTCAAGTACGAATAGGGCAGTGGAAAGACAATCGGCCAGACCGCTGTTTTGAGTGACGATCGATACGCTGGTATAGTGAGTGGCCGGGTAAAGGGTAGATGGATCGATGATATGAGCCAAACGCACATTATCCAAGGCCAGATAATAGTTCTGGTAGTCGCCTGATGTAACGACTGAAACATTTTTCAGATCGGGAAGGACAACGACATTTGAGGAAGTGATCATCCCGGCGATCGATTCAGCACGAGGATTCTGGATGCCGACATTAAATCCGCTGCCATCTGGCTTACTGTTGATGATCCTTTGGTTGCCGCCGGCATTCACCGCTCCGTATTCAAGACCGGCTTCACTTAACTTCTGAGCTACTTTCTCACAAGCGAAACCCTTGGCTACGCCCCCGACATCAAGCGATACTTCTTTATCAGTGATATAGACGGTACTTGCCTCTTTGTCGATCACGATCTTATCGAAGCCTTTATGGCCATCAGCTGCCTCAAGTTCTTCCAAAGACGGCGTCTTGCCATAATAGCCTTCAGAGTTGAGTTCTTTGCCTTCATCACGATATTCATGCCAGATCTTTAAAAGTGCTCCATCAGTTATATCAAAGGCACCATCAGACAATTCATTGATCTCTTTGGAGAGTTCGATAAGTTCAATGATCGCTTCATCAACTTCTATCGGTTTGATGCCGGCATTGTCATTGATGGTCTTGATGTTGTTGAGGCCATCGTAATCGTTATAAATATCAAAAAGAGAATTATAGTAGGCAAATTCATCGACCATCATCTCAAAATAGCTGTCAAATTCTTCTTCGCTTGTCGTGTAGGCATTAAGAGCGCAAAGCGTATCAAAGCCGCAATTTAACTCTTGTTTTGCATATAATTCATATTCTTGGCTCTTCGTGCAGCCGCATAGCGTCATCGCCAGCAATATCAGTACTATTTTTAATTTTTTCATAGTGAATATTATAGCATATCTCTTTAAAATTGTGATAAAATTAGAGGGCTTATAGTATAAGGAGGGTGAATATGTCATTTTTGATTGGGCCGATGCGCAAGCATATCAACGGCCACAAAGAACTAACTGCCCATAACGAACTATTAAAGGTTGAAAACATTGATAAAGTTTATATTCCTTTAGTAATGGGTAATGCCAAAATTGACGTGTTGGTTAAAGAAGGTGATCTTGTTAAGATCGGCGATAAGATAGCCGAACGCAATGATCATTTCAATGTACCTATCTTTGCCAGTGTTTCCGGTAAAGTGCTGGGTATTGAAAAAAGACAGGCAACTAATCTTCGTCCAAGCGATCATATCGTCATCGAAAATGATGGCAAGTATGAAAAAAGTGCTTCATTGAGCACTTTAGGACCTGATGCATCTAAAGATGAGATCATTGCCTTTATGAAAGAAAAGGGTCTGGTCGGCTGCGGCGGTGCCGGTTTTCCGACATACGTCAAGTATCAGACTGACAAATGTGAAACATTGATCATCAATGCTGTAGAATGTGAACCTTACATCACATCTGATGCCAGAGGCATCGTCTTATACAAAGAATACCTCAAAGAAGGTGTCTTGGCGATGTTTAAGGCTTCTAGTGCCAAGGTCTGTTATGTAGCCATCAAGGAAACGAAAAAAGATCTGATCCCAGAACTTGTTGAATTGTTCAAAGATGCTCAAAATGTGGAAGTCAAACCGGTTCCTGATGTTTATCCGATGGGTTGGGAAAGAACAGTGCTTTATGAACTTATTCATAAACGCTATGACAAACTGCCGATCGAAGTCGGCTGCATCGTTTCCAATGCCACTACGGCCATTATGCTTGGCAAAGCGATGATGACGGGCGAGCCGATTACAGAAAAGATCGTTACGGTATCTGGTGATGGAGTAAAAGAA
Organism: uncultured Erysipelotrichaceae bacterium; assembly: GCA_944326825.1. GTDB lineage: Bacteria > Bacillota_I > Bacilli_A > Erysipelotrichales > Erysipelotrichaceae > JAHHTG01. Next base: position 66,021 of record CALVFL010000028.1, on the reverse strand, counting down.
CCGCATAATGTTTTATGCCCGGTTGGAACTCCTTATAAGACTCTTATCGATATGTGCGGCGGCTACAGTGCTGAAGAAGTAGAAGTCATTTCCGGCGGTCCGATGATGGGTGGCGCTGTGACTAAAGATGAAGTTACTGTCGGCTTGGCTTGCAATGCCGTTACTGTTTTAAAATATCACAAGGTCGAAGCCTTGAAATGTTTAAGATGCGGTCAGTGTGTTGAACATTGTCCAAGCGGTCTTGAACCGGTCAATATCTCTAATGCCTATAAAGCTAACGATATCGATCGTTTAGAAAAATTAAGACCGATGGATTGTATCGAGTGCGGTATGTGTACTTATATCTGTCCTTCTAAGATCGAAGTGACGGAAAATGTCAGAAAAGCTAAAAGAGCGATGGCTCTTAGGGCTAAGAAGTAGGGAGGTCGAGCAGATGGAAATCAAGTTTAAGACAGCTCCTCATATCAGGCAAAAGCTGTCAACTAACGGCATCATGTTTCATTTGACGATCGGTCTTTTGATCGTTTTTGCCTTTGGTGTCTATAACGTTTATTCTCTTTATGAGCATGACATGGCTTATGTGACCAATGCTTTGGTATTGCTTGCTACTTCTGTTGTCGTAGCTTTGGTTACCGAGGGTGTTTGGGCCTTAGCCACTAAAAACAATGTATTATCTTATTTAAAGAATTCTTTCGGCTGGGTAACGGCCATCATCTTAACTTTGATGGTACCGGTCAATACTGAACCTTATGCATTGGGAGTAGCAACTTTCATCGCTATCTTCTTTGCTAAACTGGTCTTTGGCGGATTTGGCCAAAACGTCTTTAATCCGGCGGCTGTCGGCAGAGCGATCATTTTTGCGGCTTTTGCCGGAAGCGTCAGCGCTGATTTAGTTACAACGGCTACTCCGACGACGACGATCGCCAGTTCCGGCTGGATGCTTACAGCTGAAAACTTTGCCACTTTCTTGAATGACTTTGGCGGTTTCGGCGGTCTATTCTTAGGTACTTATGCCGGTGCGATCGGTGAAACAGGTACTTCAGTCATCCTTTTAGTGGGTGTTTATCTGGCTTTCAAAGAAGTCATCGACTGGCGTGTGCCGGTAACTTACTTAGGCGTCATCTTTGTGAGCGCTCTTATCATCGGAGCTATGAACGGGGTAGCACTTGAGTTTGCTTTATTCAATGTCTTGACAGGCGGTGCAGTCTTTGGAGCTGTATTCATGCTGACAGATCCTGTCACCAATCCTAACACAAGAGCCGGCAGGATCGTCTTTGCCACAGTGGCAGCTTTCTTTACGATGCTGATCCGCTATATGGCCAATCTTCCTGAAGGCGTCTTATATTCGATCTTATTAGCCAACATCTTAACACCGGTCATCGATAAATACTTTGACGGCAAACAGGTCTTGCGTGAAAAGAAAAACAATACAGCTATCATTATCAGTGTGTTGGTCGGCGTTATCGCTATCTCTTTAGTCGGTACGACTTTAACACCGGCTGAAAAATACCGCAGCATCAATGTACCTGACGGCAAGACGGTCACCATGATGGATGATCTCAGCAAGTACAATGCGACTTTAGTATCGCAGGATGGCAACACTTATGTCATTGAAGTAGACGGCTTCGGTTTGCTTCCTGAAAACAAAGAGATCGCTTCTTACTCTGGCCATACTTATTCTCCAAATACGATCACGGTTGAAGTCGATCCTGAAAGCGGTGCGATCGTATCGATCGAATTCACTGAATTTGGTGATACTACCGGTTTTGGCGATGTATGTATGGAAGATGAATTCTTAGGTCAATTCAGCGATCTTACTTTAGATGGTGAAGTAAACTGTGTCAGCGGTGCTACTTATACCAGTGAATCAGTTATCGCTGCTGCTCAATTAGCTTTAAACGGCGGCATGAGTTATGAAAAAGGCGGCGAGATCGCTCTTAACAGTGATTTCAGCAAGTATAAAGCTGAAGTAACCGATAATGGCGACGGCAGCTATCATGTTACTGTATTAGGTTTCGGTATGCTTCCTGAAAACAAAGAGATCGCTTCTTACTCTGGCCATACCTATTCCCGCAATGAATTTGATATAACCATCAGCGAGGGCAAAGTTACAAGCGTTGTCTTTGCAGCTTTCGGCGATACGACTGGTTTTGGCGACAAGTGCATGGATGAAGCTTATCTTGAATCTTATGTCGATAAAGGCTTGAATGATTCAGCTGATCTGATCTCAAGCTCAACTTATACCAGCGAATCAGTAGCTGCTGCTGTCAATGCTGCATTGAATGCAGCCAATAACTAAGGAGGTATCAGAATATGAAAAAAGCATTAACCTTAGTATTATTCCTTGGTATCATCTCAGCGATAGCCGGTCTTGGTGTCGGAGCTGTCAACAGTATCACAGCACCGCTCATCGAAGAAAGACTGCTGGCTGCTGAAAGAGAAAATCTGGAACTGATGTTCCCGGGTGCTGAATTCAGTGCCATTGAAGGCGTCAGTGATGAAGGCGGCTATGTTACCGGCGTGTTTGAAGTTGTTAATGAAGGCTATGCCGTTAAGATGGAAACGACTGGTTACAGTTCTTCTACGCCGATTATCTTGTTAGTCGGATTTGATAATGATGGAGTCATCACCAATGTAATGGCTTTGCAAGAACAGGAAACTGACGGTTTCGGTTCTAAAGTCTTTGAAGATGACAATATTCAAAGCGCTTATGTCGGCAAAGGTTTAGACGATACAGTCGATCTGCTTTCTGGTGCAACGGTTACTTCAACAGCTGTACAAAATGCCATTACCTCAGCACAGGCGATGTTAAAGGATATTATCGGATAGGAGGATAGATTATGTGGAATAATTTTAAAAATGGTTTTATAAAAGAAAATCCGGTATTCGGTCTATATCTTGGTATGTGTTCAACCCTGGCCATTTCGACCAGCTTGAATAATGCTGTTGGTATGGGTGTATGTGTTACATTGGTACTGATCTTCTCTAACGTGATCATCTCGGCTATCCGCAAGATCACTCCTGATGAGATCCGTATTCCGGTCTATATCGTTGTTATTGCAACTTTAGTTACGATCGTTGAGATGCTGGTCCACGCATTTATGCCGGAGCTATATACTTCTCTTGGCGTATTCCTTTCTTTGATCGTTGTAAACTGCATCATCTTAGGACGTGCTGAAGCTTTTGCTTCTAAAAACGGTGTCGTAGCCAGTGCCGTTGACGGCTTGGGAATGGGCCTTGGTTATACTTTCGCTTTGCTTTTGATCTCGGTAGTAAGAGAATTATTAGCGACTGGCGGTATTGCTTTCTATAACCCGTTCGATGCTACTCAACAGCTCTTCGCATTCTCGCTTGAGGCTTTAAAACCTTATACGATCTCTTTATTCTCTGGTTCAGTCGGCGCATTCTTGACATTTGCCTGCTTTGCAGCCTTATTCACTTGGATCAGATCACGTTCATCTAAAAAGGAGGCTAAATAATGACTGAATTACTGTCAATGGCTTTAGCTGCCGTTATAATCAATAACGTTGTTTTATCGCAATTCTTAGGTATCTGTCCTTTCCTTGGCGTATCCAAGAATTCCAAGAGTGCCATCGGTATGGGTGTAGCCGTTATCTTTGTCATCTTTGGCGCTTCGCTTATAACTTACGCCCTTTACCATCTGGTACTTGTTCCTTTCAAGATCGAATACATGCAGCTTATTTCATTCATTTTAGTAATCGCTACTTTCGTACAGTTTACTGAAATGTTCATCAAGAAATACAGTGCTTCACTTTATAAGTCTTTGGGTATCTATCTGCCGCTAATCACTACTAACTGTGTAGTCTTATTCGTGGCTCAAGACAATATTACTCAAGGCTACGATCTTATTGAAACGATCGTTAATTCTATTTCTGTTCCGTTAGGATTTATGCTTGTACTTTATCTTTTCTCTTGCTTGAGAGAAAGACTAGACAGCGCCGATACCCTTCCTTCCTGGAAAGGCAATCCGGTCGCATTAGTCGTAGCTGCTTTGATGGCTTTGGCCTTTAGCGGTTTTGCAGGCATTGTGTAATGGATACTGTATTTAGCATTTACGGCATCGTTTGTGCAGTGATACTCTTTGCTGTGATGGCGGGGATATATTGCTCTGCTTATTACTTTAATCACAAGACGCCAAAACCCAAGGGTTGTGAGAATCTCAAGGCGAACTGTGATGGCTGCAAGGTCACTTCCTGCATGAACAATCCGATCCATGATTACAATAAAGGAGATAATAAAAATGATTGAAGCGTTAATCGTTATGCTGGTGCTTGGCTGTGCCATGGGCTTGATCTTATATGCTGCGGCTGTCGTTTTCAAAGTGGAAGTAGATGAAAGACTTGAAAAAGTTACTGAGATGCTTCCCGGATATAACTGCGGAAGCTGCGGTCATCCCGGCTGCAGCGGTTTAGCTGCCGCATTGGTAAACGGCGAAACCGATACAGTCAACTGCCGCCCATGCAAACCGGAAAGAAGGGCAGAGATCGTAGATTATCTGAATTCTACGCCTGGTCCTGACGGCAATACTTTAAAAGTAAAATCGATATAAAACTGAAGGTATGGTCTAAATGATCATACCTTTTTTATTAGGATTTTATAACTTTTGAGTCTATAACTTTTTGAAGGAGGTCATCTTGCACTCAAAAACGACTTTATTAAACATCACTTTGATTATCATTTCATTTTTAAGCATCCTGATCGCTTTTCTTTTTGTCTATTTCAGTCTAGAGAAAGTCGATGTCTATGTTGCTGATCGGCTCATCAAACCAAAAGAGATCATCGCAGAGTCCGATCTTAAAAAGATCAGTCTTCCTAAAGCTTTCATCATGGACAATGTCATTATTTCAAAAGAAGAGATCATCGGCAAAAATCCGATCATGGATTATACTGTTTTGCGAAATGCTTTCTTTTATAAGGGTTCTTTGGAAGACAAAGACGAAAGTAAAGATGGGGTCTATCTTAAAAAAGAAGAAGGCTATGTCAGCTATGATCTGTTTATAGATGACATCAAAGTCAATCCTTCATCTTTGATTAAAGGCATGAGTATCGATCTTTATCTGACTGTTGAAAATGATCAGCAGATCAAAAGCGATCTTCTGTTCGATCATGTCAAGATCGGCGAGATCTATGATAAAGACGGCAAGAAGATCTTAAGCAGCGACACAGTTTCAAAAGCTTACATCTTGACTTTAAACCTTCAGGAAGAATATGTGGGTATCTTGAATGAAGCTTTAAAGATCGGAGAAGTATCACTGATCGTTCCTGAAGATACTTATGAAGACCAGATCACATCTTTCAATGCAGAAAGTGAATTCAAAGCACTCTTTGAAAGATCTCAAAGCTAAGATCATCTTATTTGGGAATTATGAAATCTAAAATATTGACTCTTTTATGGATCTTGCTGCTTGCTTCTTGCAAGAAAGAACCTATGATCACTATCTGTACTTTTGATAAAGAGCCTTTCAGCATCAAAGTAGAACTCAAAGCTTCACATAACCGCTTATTAAGCGTTGATAAGACTATCGATCTGAGCGTTGAAGAACTGAGTGAAGAATATCTTGACGAGTGGTCTTTAAATTATGATGTCAAAAAGACGAAGGACGGCTATCTTTTACATAGGACTTTTTTGCTTGAAAAAGAAAACTATGACCTTTGGATGACGACAGCTGCTCTTCAAAGTTCAGGCTATCTTTGCAACCCTTAGTATCATCAAACAAAATGTGTTAGAATAAAGATATGAAAAAGATCTTTATTTGTTTTTTGCTGGTATTTCTTTGCGGCTGTCAGGTCACTGATGATCTGACGGGCGATCTAGATAAGATGATAGGTTCATTAAACGATACCGCCCACGCTCCCAATCACTCAAAGACCTACTACCGTTTTTATAAACCAAGAGATGTAGATAACCTTGTTTCTCATGATACATATAATATCTTTGAATATCAGGGGATAGAGATACTTTTCACTTTGAATGTTTCTAACATCATCAACGATGCTTACTATACTTTGAAAACGGCTGATGATAAAACTTACAGCGATGATAATCTCATCTATCAGAAGACAGTCGTTATAAATGATATAGAAAATAAGGTGAAGATATACGAATATGACGATAATTATATCCTGATCGTATCTAATTTTGCTGTCAGTTTGGCTGCTAACGTATATAATAATTATGTAGTATCTACTTTAAAGAAGATGCTGATCCTCTCGTCCAATGTCGATGTGGAAACGGAGCTTGTGATCAAGTCTTTTTCCAATAAAGAAACCATCGATTATGAAAAAGAGCAGGTCGATCTCTTTAAGGTCATCATCCCGTCTTCCGGCAGTCTTGAAGAATTGATCGGACAGGATATTTTGCCTGATGATGAAACGGCTGAAGAAAATGCTGAATAAAGGAGAAAAGTGAAATGAAGAAGTTTTTAGATCTGATATTTGAATCAGTACCTGAAGAGGAAGAAAAAGAAAGCAGACCTCAAATAGAACCACAACCAATCAAGCCGGCAGTTGTCAATAAAACGCCGCAAAAAAAGGAAGTTGCCATTAAGGAGGATGACATCGCTAAAAACGATGTTTTAAGCAAGCCAAAGAGTTCTTTCGGCATCGATGTCAATACTGTCAAGACCCGTACTTATCAGGTCAAAAATGAATATAATAACGGCAAATACGAATCACAACCGCCAATGAGCCCGATCTTTGGGGTGCTTAAGACCAATCATGAGAATCATTCTTTTATCGCTCCTTCGATCACCGGTTCTAAAAGCGCTTCTCAAAGCAAGATCGGAACAGTCCTTTCTCCTATCTATGGTGCTATTGAGATAAATGATAAAAAAGATGACATCATCAAGATCAAAAGTGAAGAAACCAAAGATAAAGCAGTTTCTGCTGAAACTTTAAAAGAAGAAAAGACCGTCAGTCAAAAAGAAGTCAAAAGCGAAGTAAATGATGAAGAATACTTTAAAGCTTACTTTGCCAGAAACCTGCATAGTGTCACCAGCAATGATTTTGCCAACCGTTCGCTTGAAGATATCCTCGAAAAGCCGAATGATGAAACTTATATCGCTAATGATGACATCAGTTTATTCGATGATGAAAAGGGAGAGAAGTAGTGTATTATTTTATCGGTATCAAGGGTACAGGCATGGCTGCTTTGGCCAGTATGCTATATGACATCGGCGAAGAGGTGAGCGGATCAGATCTTGAGAAACACTTTTTTACCGAAGATGAACTTGTCAAAAGAGGGATCAAGATCCTGCCTTTTGATAAAGATAATATTAAAGACGGCTACAACGTCATCATCGGTAATGCTTTTTTGGAAGATTTTGAAGAAGTGGTCGCCGCCAGAAACAATCCGACGTGCAAATGCTATCGCTATCATGAATTTTTAGGCGAACTGATGAAACGTTATCATTCGATCAGTGTCTGCGGATCGCATGGCAAGACTACGACAACGGCCATGCTGGCGCAGGTATTTTCAGCTTTTAAAAATACCGGTTATCTCATCGGAGATGGAGAAGGACATTTAGAAAGCGACAGTGAATTCTTGTGTGTGGAATCTTGTGAATACCGCCGGCATTTTTTAGCCTATCACCCGGACTATGCGATCATCACCAATATCGAGATCGACCATGTCGATTATTTTAAGGATGAAGAGGATTATCTATCGGCTTATCAGGAATTTGTCGATAATGTTAAAGAAGCCGTGCTTTTTTATGGTGAAGATAAAGAATGCCGTAAACTGAACATTGCTGTACCGAGTTTTTCTTTCGGCTTTGATGAAAACAGCGATGATTTTGTCGCCGTCAATGTTGAAGAAGATGACGATATGACTACCTTCGATCTATACTTTAAAGATAATTTTATCTTTCATTTCAATCTGCCTTTTATCGGCCGCCATCTTCTGATCGATGCCCTGGGAGTCATTTCATTAGCGGTATTGCATTGTTTTGATCCCCGCAACATTGAAATGGCCTTAAGTCATTTTAAAGCTCCTAAAAGAAGATTTGTCGTTGAAGAATATCATGATACAGTCTTCATCGATGATTATGCCCATCATCCGACCGAAGTAAAAGTTACTTTGGAAGCAGCTAAAAAACGCTATCCTGATAAAAAGATCATCGCCATCTTTAAACCGCATCGGGCCAGCCGTGTCTATTATTTCGTCGATGATTTCGCCAAGGCCTTAAGTCTGGCTGATGAAGTCTATCTTTTGGATTTTACCAGTATTGATGATAAACAGGATGGAGTCGATATCGACATCAGTTACCTGCAAGAGCGGATCAAAGGCAGTCATATCTTAACTGAAAATAAAGAAGGAGCTAAAGAACTCTCCAAGTACAAAGGTGAAGTCTTAGTCTTTATGTCATCTAAAGATATATATAATATCGCTCACGAAGTTAAAGAATATCTATGATAAAGCGTTATCATAAGTATTGAAAATATTTTCATAAATGTTAAAATAGATTAAAAGATAGTGAAGGGAGTATCGTATGGATGCGTTTTTACAGTCAGCTCATGATTTAGCCAATGTATTGATGCCGACAGTTATTTTAGTAGTGCTGGTCTTTATCATGGTCTTGCTTTATCGAATGATCAAATTATTTAAAACTCTTGATGAAACTGTCAAAAGATCACATAAGACCATTGACCTTGTCGATACGAGTCTAAAAAAGATTCAGGCACCTTTAGATTCAGCTGTCAAGATCTCTCAAACTGTTGATCGTGTGCATGAAGCCGGCATAACGGCTTTCAAGCAGTCGAAAGATTATCTTAGCCGCAATTCTAAAGCGATCAAAGATAAACTTTCTAATACTTTTAAAAAGAAGAATAAGGAGAGTATTCCTATTCCAAGTGGCGATGACATCATCAAAGGAGAATAATTATTATGGATGAGAAAGAAAGAAAAGAATTGGAAGAATCGATCGAAGTTACGGTCGAAGAGATGAAAAACAAGATCGATGAGATCACTACGGCTGGTGAAGATGTTAAAGATGAGGCTTTAAAAGCCAAGATCGCTGAAGTTAAAGACAAGACGGTTGAAGTTTTAAGTGCGACTGTTGAAAAACTTAAGACAATGGCTGTAAATGTCAAAGATTCTGAACAGATGAAGGCTACGGTCGAATTTGTCAAAACTAAATCGAAAGAGCTGTCATCAGCTACTCTTAAGAAGATCGATGAATTAAAAAACAGTGAAAAGGTCAAAGAAACTCTTTCATCGGCTGGCGAAACGATCATGTCTTTAAAAGAGAAGGCCCAGTCTAAAGTTACGGAAGTCAAAGATTCCAAAGAATTCCAGGAAGCTGTCGATAAAGTATCGGAAGGTGTTAAAAATTCAGCTGAGTTTTTAAAAGACAAAGTCCAGGATCTTGGTGAAAGCATTAAAAGCGGAGCGGTCAAAGACGGAGTGAATGCTGCTGTTGCGAAGACTGGCGAAGTTTTAAACAATGTTAAAAACAGCGTCAATGAATATATGAACCGTCCGGAGGTCAAAGAAAAGACCGAAAGAGCCAAAGATGCCACTATCGAGCTGGCTGAAAAAGCTGTTGAAGCTTTAAAGAACTGGTTAAGACCGGAAGAAGACGATCCAAAGAAAGAAGAAAACGATGAAAAGAGTAACGATCTATGAAGTAGCTAAGGAGGCCGGTGTTTCTTTAGCGACGGTTTCAAGAGTCATCAACGGTTCAAGTGTCGTTAAGGCTCCGACCAGGATCAGAGTTGAAGAAGCGATCAAAAAACTGGGTTATAAGCCTAATGCCATCGCTCAAGGTCTGGCCCTTTCCAAAACGACAACGATCGGCCTGATCATTCCGGAAGCCAGTTTTACCTATACCGGTCAAGTGATCAACGGTCTTTTAGATGTAGCGAGGATCTATAATTACAACATCATGCTGCATACCATCACCGAAGGGATCACTGATGTCGATAAGATCGTGGATGTCATCATCAAATCCCGTGTGGACGGCGTCATCATCTATTCGGACAAGATCGTCGATGATTCGATCAGTTTACTGAATGAATACAACATTCCTATCGTCGTCATCTCCAACAAGATCTCAGGCGACAGTGTCTGTTCGGTCTATGTGGATTTTGAAAAGGCTATCTATGAGCTGTGTCTTAAATATCTGGCCAACGGTGTAAAAGATATTGCTTTATTAGAAGACCGCAAGAATGTCAATACCACTAAGTTTATGCTTAAAGGTGCTAAAAGAGCTTTTGAAAAAGAAGGTCTGGCCTACGACAACTTCATCGAGATCCCTAAAGAATACCGTTCTTCTTATAAATTCCTTTCTAAGTATTTTAAAGACCATCGTCATAACTTAGTGATCGCCAATCGTGATTCACAAGCCATGGCCGTCTTGAATGCTGCCAGAGAAAACGGCATCAGAGTTCCTGAAGACATGGAGATCGTCTGTGTCATCGATACTAAATATAACTCGATGATAAGACCGACTATCTCTTCGTTCTCTATCCCGTCTTATGACTTAGGTGCAGTCAGTATGCGCTTAATGACGAAGATGTTGCAAAATGAGGAAGTGGAAGATAAAGAAAAATGTTTGAGTTATCTCTTTACTTCAAGAGAAACCACAAAAGTATATTGATTACGAGCGGAAGGTCTTCCGCTCTTTTCTTTTAGGCTTGAGATGTGTATAATCATAATAGTGATTTGGAGGTTTTAAATGAAACTTTTTGATGAATTAAAATGGCGTGGTTTGATCAAAGATATGACAAGCCCGGAAATTGAAGATAAAATTAACGAAGGGGGACTGACCTTTTATATAGGAACTGACCCGACTGGCGACAGTCTGCATTTAGGACATCTATCCAGTTTTTTGATCTCAAAAAGATTAAAAGACGGCGGACATCATCCTATCTTGCTGATCGGGGGAGCGACTGGAAGGATCGGCGATCCTAAGCCGACTGCTGAAAGAGAGATGAAATCGATCGAGGAAGTCGAACACAATATTGAATGTTTGAAGGCGCAGGTAGAAAAACTTTTCGGCTTTGAAGTCGTCAATAACTATGACTGGACCAAAGATCTGACTTTGATCGATTTTTTGCGTGAGTATGGCAAATACATCAATGTCAACTATATGCTTGATAAAGACATCATCAAAAGAAGACTTGATACCGGCATCACTTTTGCCGAGTTTACTTATATGCTTTTGCAGGCGATGGATTTTTATCATCTTTACACCTCCAAAAACTGTGTGATGCAGGTAGCAGGCAGTGACCAGTGGGGCAATATAACTGCCGGTGTCGATCTGATCCGCAAGAAACTGAATAAAGAAGCTTACGCTTTTACGATGCCTTTAGTCACTGATAAAAGCGGCAATAAATTCGGCAAGTCAGAAGGCAACGCTATTTGGCTTGATGGCGATAAGACTTCACCTTATGCCATGTATCAGTATTTATTGAACGTCGAAGATGAAATGGTCATCGATTACTTGAAGATCTTTACTTTCCTTTCTAAAGAAGAGATCGAAGCTTTGGCAAAAGATCATGCTGAAAATCCGCATTTAAGAAATGCCCATAAAGCTTTAGCCAGGGAAGTCGTTACTTTCGTGCATGGCGAAAAAGGTCTTGAAGATGCTTTGAGGATCACTGATACTTTATTTAAAGGTGATATTAGAGATCTTTCTCTAAGAGAATTGAGAGAGGGTCTAAAAAGTGCTCCTAAAGCCAAGATAGAAGAGGGCATGGATATTTGTGATGCTTTGGTAAGCGCTAAGGCCTGTCATTCCAAAAGAGAGGCCAGAGATCTTATCAAAGGCGGCAGTATCTATGCCAACGGCAATAAAGTTACGGATTTTACTTTGCAGGTTAAAAAAGAAGATGGTTTTGCCGATGATCTATACATCATTAAAAAAGGCAAGAAACACTGGTTTGTCTGTTACTTTGAAGAAGTGTGATCGTTATGAAAAGAATAGTAGTGTTGTTTTCACTTTTGCTGATCTTGACAGGATGCGGCGACAATGTTGCCCGCAATGAAGTCAGTCCCAACGGACGTTATCAGGACATGATCGATCTGATCGCTGCCAATCAGAATTTCATGACTTCTTCGGAATATTATGATATTACCTGCGATATTGCGGCTATAGATGGGGGATATCGTTATTATGTCATCATCGATAATCCAAGGATAGCTTTATACGATATCGAAGCGATGGCTATTGAAAACGGTGTTGATTACCATTCGGTCATGGCTTCAAGTGTCGGCATCTTTGAAGATCAGATCTACAAGATGGTCCCCAATCAGATTGATGAAGAAAAGGGCTATGTTAAAGGAGTGATCTTGTCAGGCGTCACTACCAATGAAACACCTCATGTCAAGATGCTGGTGCAATGGCAAGATGAGATGCTGACAAATACTTATCGGGAGTATTTCGCTTTTGATATTACTCCGACTGTAGCTGATGAAGGAGCTGCCGTTGATGAGCAAGGCTAAACAATCGCTGATAACCGGTGCTTTAGCCAGTTCTTTTGGCATCTTTTTATCGAAGCTGCTGGGACTTTTATATGTCGTTCCATTAAACAGTTATGCCGGCGATGCCAATATGGTCTTTTACAGTCTGACCTATACTTATTATGATCTTTTATTAAGGATATCAGGGGCTGGGCTTCCTTTTGCCATCGCTGCTTTAGTGGCTAAGTATTATAGCCGCAACGATTATAAAACTGTGCTTTTGGTAAAGAAACTGGGAAGTTCTTTTTTGCTCGTGAGCGGTTTTATCGTGGCCGTCATCTTCGTTTTGGCTGCTAACCCGTTTGCTTCCTATATCTTAGGCGATCAGGCAACACAAAGCGATATTGCCACTCTTGTCAATCTGTTTTATATTTTGGCAATAGCGCTTGTACTGGTTCCTTTGCTTAGTTCGATCAGAGGCTATTATCAGGGTTTAAAGATGCTTAATGCCTATGCTGCCTCGCAAGTCCTTGAGCAGTTAGTCAGAGTCGGTTTTATTATCTTAGGCGGTTTTTTTGTCGTCAATATTTTAAAACTTGAAGGCATCTATGCGATCTATACTGCTATCTTGGCTGCCAGTATCGGTGCCTTGTTTGCGATAATCTATCTGACACTCTCGCTTCGCAAGACCAATGATGAAGTACATAAACTGGCCTTAGAACAGACTGATACCAATCGTGATAGCCGTTCTGTCTTTTTAGAATTGCTATCGATCGGTCTGCCGTATCTTTTGGTATCTTTATTCGCTTATTTTCCAGTCATAGTCAATTCAACCTTTTTCATTGACTATTCGACTTCTGTTGGCGCTAATTATGAGAATATCAAACTGATTTTTGGCATCATTCAGGTCAATCTTTCCAAATTATCATCGATCCCTTTGGTTTTAGCACTGGGTTTCAGTTCAGGGCTTGTCCCTTATCTTACCGAGTCGCTTGAAAAAAGAGATCTCAAAAACTTAAGCAAGCAGGTCTTGCTTATCTTAAATACCTTGTTTTTCATCTTGGTGCCGATGATCGCCTGGCTGATCGTTTATGCCAGACCGGTTTACTATATCATGTATGGTGATTCCAGTTTAGAGATCGGCTCAACGATCTTGAAATTCTATATGATCTCAGTTTTTGTGGATACGCTTAATCAGTTATTGTGTTCGATGTCGATAACCCTCAGGATGCGCAAGAATACCTTGATCATCCTTACACTTGGCAACATCATCAAAGTCATTGCTTTCTTTACTTTTGTACGTTTCATGACTTATAACGGCATGATCTTATCGGATATCCTTGTGGGAGCATTTGTAGTTATAAGCATTCTTGTCCTTATCAGAAACAATTTTAATGTCAATTATGCTTTATTTTTCAAAAGAGCGATCTTTATCATCATCGCTTCCATCATCTCTTGTTTACCGATATTGCTTATAAACTTTGTACCGTTCAATTTTGAAAGCCGTATCTTATGTATCGTTGTTTTGGGTATCTATGGTTTGATGTCAATAGCCATTTATATCCTGATCGCCGATTTCTTCGGTCTGCTTAAAGCGATCAGCGGCAAAGATCTGAAAGATCATATCCATACAGTCTTAAATAAGCTAAAAGCCTAAAGGATCTCAGCCAGATCGACCTTAGGCTTTTTTAATACTTTCGTTTGGGCATAATCCTTTAATACAGCAATGACCTGCTCTTGCAGATAAGCAGGGGTACTGGCTCCAGAGGTGACATAGACATTTTTGACATCGCCAAGATCAGTTTCAGTGATCTCGCTGGCATCTTCGATCATCCTGACTTTTCGGATACCGACTTTTTCGCCAAGTTCTTTAAGTTTCATGGAATTATTGGATGAAGGATCACCAACGATATAAAGCAGATCACAGTCTTTAAGATTCAAGATAGCATTCTGGCGCATAGTAGTGGCATTGCAGATCTCTTTGGCAAAGACGGCCTTAGGATATATCTGAGCGATCTTATCAAAAAAGCTCTTTACTTCCAAAAGCGACATCGTCGTTTGATTGGTGACAAAGATCTTGTCATCATCAAGTTTTAAAGATGAAAGATCATCAGGATTTGCGATCAAATGGATATCCTCGCTGATCGAAAGGATCGCTAGAGCTTCTGGATGACTTTTTTTACCGATATAGAGCACTTTATATCCTTCGGTGATCTTTTCCTTGACCAGTTTTTGGGTGGCGATCACATCATCACATGAGGCATCGACATATTTGAGGCCTTTGTCTTCAGCTTTCTTTTTGATCCTGTCAGCGATCCCGTGAGCTGTAAAGATGACGATGCCATCATCGATCTTATCAAGCAGCTCTTCCTTGCTTTTGGCCTTATCGTCAAGCGTTTCGATCCTATAGCGCTTTAAAGCTTCTGCCACATAACGGTTATGAACGATCATGCCTAAGACATAGATCTTAGCTTCTTTATTTTCAAGTCTGGTCTTTTTGGCTAACTCGATCGCTCGGATCACCCCTTTACAATAGCCGCTGGGAATAACTTTTTTAACATTCATAATGATATTTTAGCATTGTCGTGCTAAAATTGATACGTGATTGATTTTAATTTTAAAGACACTACTAAAAACTTTATCGAATTAAACGGTTTTACGACCTTGACCAAGGTGCAGGAAGCCTGTGTGAAGATGGCTAAAAAAGGCAAAGACATCGTGGCTATTTCACCGACCGGTACCGGCAAGACCCATGCTTTCCTGATACCGATCATGGAGTTAGTCGATACCAAAGAGGATGTCACTCAAGTCGTGATCTCTTTGCCGACTAAAGAATTAGCCATTCAGTTAGCCGATCGTCTAAAGACGGCTAAAGAGGTGCTAAAAGATCTAAGAGTCCTCTTACTAAGTTCCGGCATTGATTCTTTAAAGGCCAAAAACAAGCTTAAAAGAGCACCCCATATCATCATCGGGACACCTGGCAAGATAAAAGAATTGTTTGATGATAACAGTTTAAGAGTAGATAGTGTTAAACTTTACGTTATTGATGAAGCTGACATGACCTTAGAATACGGGTTTTTAGAAGATATCGACAAGGTATTTGCCAAGATGCCCGAAAACCTTGAGGTGATGTGTTTTAGTGCTACCTTATCCGATAATCTAAAACCGTTCATCAAACGTTATTTAAACGGACCGGATATCATTAAGATCGATAATGAAACAACTTTTAATCCTAATATCGATCATGTGCTTATAAACTGCAAACATAAAGAGTATGATGAAGCTTTACTCGATCTTTTGCCCTGCATCAACCCTTATGTATGTCTGATCTTTGCCAATACAAGAGAAGAATGTCATAAGACCTATGAAACTCTTAAAAGTAACGGCTACAAAGCTTTAGAGATCCATGGCGGTCTTTCTTCCCGTGAGCGAAGTAAAGCGATGAAACTTTTAAAAGAGAAAGACTACACATATATCGTTGCCAGTGACGTAGCTTCAAGAGGCATCGACATCGATGCCATAACTCATGTCGTTTCTTTGGGCTTGCCAAGTGATCTGGCTTTCTATACCCATCGCAGCGGCCGGACTGGCCGAAGCGGCAAACACGGCACTTGTTTTCTGCTTTATAAAGAAAGCGATCAAAAAGCGATCGATACTTTGCTCAAACAAGGTATTGCTTTTAAATCGAAAACGATCAAGCAGGGAAGTCTTGTCGATGTAAGGATGAGAGAGCGAAAGCTTTCTAAAAGTGAAGTCAGAGAAAAAGAGCTGGCTCGTCAGCTCTATCGTAAAAAAGAGAAAGTAAAACCGAATTATAAAAAGAAAAAGACGGCTTTGATCAACCGCATCAAACAAAAAGAGCGCCGTGAGTTTATCAAAGCCAAGATCAAAGAAGAGAAGAAGGCCAGATACAAAGCAAACAATAAAGGATGAAACTAAGCCGGTTCTTTGGCGACAGGGCCTTTTATGAAACGACATTTCGGATCGCCTTGCCCTTAGCCTTAAGCACTCTGCTCAGCTCTTGCATGTCAACTATCGATTCTTTGATGGCCTCTTCGATCGGCATGGTGACAGCAGTCGGCAATGCCTCGCAGATCATAACTTTGCATGACGGCATCTCTTTTGGCATTACCAGCGGCATCGCTATTTTTGCTGCCCAGTTTTATGGTGCCAGACAAGCTGATAATATGACAAGGGTCTTTGGTTTATCCCTGATCTTTACTCTTTTTAATGCCTTAGTCTGGATCGGTGTGTTCTTATTTATGGGCGATGACTTGCTGTTATTTTATCTTGACGATACTCAAGTATTGAAATATTCCCTAGACTATTTAAGCATAACGATCTTTTCCTGTATCCCTTTTGCCATCAACAACTCCATGATGGTGGCTTACCGCTCCATTCATGAAACCAAGATAACCTTTTATTTTTCTTTATTGGGAGCGATCGGCAATGTCTTTTTTAACGCTTTATTTATCTATGGTTTTAAGATCGGAGTTGCTGGCGCAGCTTTGGGCACCATCATCTCGCAAACCATCGTCATGATCGCCTATCTTATTCTATCTATCAAGAAAAGACCCTTCTTTTTACAAGACCTAAGGCTGATCTTTGACTTGCGGCCCAGTTTCTATCGGCCGATCATTGCCAAGATGCTGCCTTTGATCATCAATGAAACGCTCTTCAGTTTCGGTTCAACGCTGTTTATCAAGGCTTTTGGACTTCTAGGCACTAAGAATATGGATGCCTACTATGTAGCCAATCAGATCTATAACTTGTTTCTTTTTATCGTATGGGGCTATGGCGGCGCTGTTTCGATCCTCATCGGCACGAGGCTTGGCTCCCATCAGATCGAAAGAGCCAAAGAAGAATCTGTTTATCAGATCAGTCTTTCACTCATCATCGCTTTTATCATCGCTTTCTTCATCGTGATCTTCAAAGGTCCGATCTTAGCTCTTTACAGTGTCAAAGACCCTTATGTCTATAATATCGCTTCCGGGCTTTTGTATGTTTTAGCTTTTAAAGCGATCTTGAGAATGCTGACCTATGTCATCTTTTCAACTCTTCGAGCCGGTGGCGATGCCAAGATCCTTAACTTCCTTGATTCCGGCATAACCTATCTTTTAGGTATTCCCAGTGCTTTTATAGCCGTCTATTGTGGTATCCAAAGTATTGTTTTGGTATTATTATTGTGTCAGATCGAACAGGTCGTAAGATTGATACTGTCTTTAAAACGCTATTTCAAGGGTATCTGGGCTAAGGATCTGACTGAACTGATAGAGGCTTAAAATGAAGAAAAAAGAAATTCTGATCGTAGTTTTGATCTTGATAATCTGCGGATTGTATCTCATCTATGATAACTTTATAAAAAAAGACAGCACTTATGCTAAAGTGGTCGATCTTAATACTGATGAAGAACTTTTACGTTTTGACATAAGTGAAGATGCTGTATATGAATTAGATGTCAAATACGGCAAGTTTCACATTGAAGTCAAGGATTCCCATTACCATGCCTTTGATGTCGATTGTCCCAACCAGACTTGCGTCAATATGGGCTGGATGCCAAGTTTAGGTATTTATTCGCCGATAACCTGTATCCCCAATGGTATAATAATCGTGGTGGAAGAAAATGAATAAGACTAAGAAAATCAGTTATGTGGCCATCCTCAGTGCTTTGGCCATCGTTATCAATCTTTTTGAAAGCATGTTTATCCCGCCTATTCAGTTCGGCATCCGTTTTGGCTTGGCCAATATCATCTCGCTTGTGACCATCCATCTTTTTTCTTATAAAGAACTGATCTTTGTCAATGTTATGCGGGTAAGTATCGGTTCTTTACTAAGAGGAATGATCTTTGGCAGCCAGTTCTGGATCAGTTTTATGGGCGTGCTTTTTTCAACGCTCGTCATCATGGTCTGTCATCGTTTAAAGACATCTTTGATCTTTATGTCGATCATGTCGGCGATCTTCCATTCTCTGGGTCAGGTGGTCGTTGTAATGATGCTTTATTCGCAAGCGATGATCGCTTCGATCTTTCCGATCTTGGCCATCTCATCAATCGCTACCGGTATTTTAACCGGCTTTGTCGCTAAGGAATGTTTAAGAAGGGTGAAAGTATGAAAGTAGGATTTATCTCTTTAGGTTGCTGTAAGAATCTTGTTGACAGCGAATATATCATCGGGATGTTTGATGAGAAACGTTTTGAGTTTTCAAGCGATCCCAAGGAATGCGATGTAATCATCATCAACACCTGCGGTTTTATTTTAAGCGCTAAAAAAGAAGCGATCGATACTATCTTGGAGATGGCAGAATATAAAAAAGGCCGTCTTAAAAAACTGATCGTGACCGGCTGTCTGGCTCAAAGATATTATGAAGATCTGAAAAAGGATCTGCCAGAGGTGGATGCTTTTATCAAGATTGATGATTATGATGATCTTAATGATATTTTAAAAGAGCTTTTAGGTGAAGAATTTACTGTACCTTATCGGACTAACCGCAAACTCATCACCAATAATTATTACGGCTATCTAAAGATCGCTGAAGGTTGTGATAATCGTTGTGCCTATTGTGCCATTCCTTTGATTAGAGGCAACTGCCGCTCGTTTGCGATCGAAGATCTTTATAAAGAGGCTATGCGCCTATATGAGCTAGGAGTCAAAGAACTCAATGTCATCGCTCAGGATACGACCTATTACGGCTATGATCTTTACGGGCACTTTGCTTTAAAAGACCTTTTAAAAAGGCTTGATGAGATACCGTTTAAATGGATCAGAGTCTTGTATATGTATCCTGATGAGATCGAAGATGATCTTTTGGAATTCATGGCCAAGGCCAAAAGAGTCATTCCTTATTTTGATATTCCTATCCAATATGGAAATGACAAGATCTTAAAACTGATGAATCGCCGAGGCAGCGTGGCTTTGATCAAAGAGAAGATCGCCAAGATCCGTGAGCTCTTTAAAGAACCTGTCCTGCGTACTACTTTGATCGTCGGTTTTCCTTTTGAAGATGAAGAAACTTTTAAAGATACTCTCGAGCTTGTCAAAGAGCTGCGTTTTGATTCCTTAGGAGCTTTTACTTATTCCAAAGAAGAAGATACCAAGGCTTATGAATATGATCATGAAGTAGATGAAAAAACAGCTTTAAGACGATATGAAGAATTGATGGCTGTGCAAAAGAAAATCGTTTCAAAAAAAGCTGAAGCGAAGGTTTCTAAAGTCTATGAAGTGCTTTGTGAAAGATATGAAGAACTGTTTGACCGTTATGTAGGGCGCAGTATCTACTCGGCGCCGGATGATGTCGATGGCGTAGTCTATTTTAAAAGCGACAAGGTGATAAAGCCCGGTGATTTCGTCAATGTCGAGATAACCGGTTATGAAGATTATGATCTTTATGGAGTTGCAAAGGAGTAAAAGGATGGAAAAATATTTGGGGATCGATCTTGGCGGAACCAATGTAAGAGTAGCCAAGGTCTTGGAAAACGGCGAGATAATCGAAGACATCAAACGTCCTTCTTTAGCTGAAAAGGGTAAAGAAGCCGTCGTTTCCAACATCATTGAAATGCTTAAATCGATCAAAGATTATAAAGAATGTCAGGGGATCGGGATCGGAGTGCCAGGTCCGGTCGATACCAAGCGCAATGTCATGACGATGTCAAGCAATCTGCCGGGTTTTGCGTTTTATAATTTTGCTGATACTTTATCAGATATCTTTAAGATGCCGGTATATCTTGACAACGATGCCAATGCAGCCGGACTGGCCGAAGCTTTAGTCGGTGTTGGCAAAGGTCATTCGATCGTCTATTATATCACTCACTCGACTGGTATTGGAGGAGCACTAGTGATCGATGGCAAGGTATTGTCCGGCAAAAACGGATATGCCGGCGAGATCGGCAATCTGATCATCGACCGTGACCGGCAAAAATATAATCACTTGAATGCCGGTGCTGTTGAAACGGAAGCCGGCGGTCTGGCGATCGCCAGGATCGGCAAAGAGATACTTGGCGATAAGATCCAAAGTGCCAAGGATGTCATTGATCTGGCCTATAGCGGTGACAGCAAGGCTCTTAAGATCATTGATGACATGGCTTATGATCTGGCTGTGGCAATGAGTTATATCGGTCATGTCGTCGATCCGGATATTTTTGTGATCGGAGGCGGGATCACCAATGCTGATGATCTTTATTTTGGAAAACTTGCTGATTATTATAGATCTTTGGTACATGATGGCATGAAAGATGTCCTGATCAAAAAGGCCATCCTCAAAGAACCGGGTATTACCGGAGCAGCTTTACTTACAAAATCACGTCGTTAGGAGGTAATAAAAATGATTGATGAAAAACTGTTAGAAGAATATGCTAAACTGGCGATAAGAGTCGGCGTCAATGTTCAAAAAGGACAGATGCTTCTGATACAAGGGCCGGTTGAAGCTTACGATCTGATCAGACTTTGCACTAAAGAGGCTTATAAAGCCGGTGCCAGCAAAGTAATGATCGACTATCGGGATGGCGATATCACCCGTATGAATTATGAATATGTCGATACTGATGTCTTAAAAGAAGTGCCGGAATGGTCAAAAGACAAGATGCGCTACATCATTGAACATAAGGCCTGCATGTTGAACATATCTTCGGATGATCCCGATCTTTTAAACGGCATCGATTCCGAAAAGATCAGTGCCGTAAGAAAAGAGCGGATGAAAGCCAACAAGGAATTTCAATACTACACGATGTCCAATGTCGGCCAATGGTCGATCATTGCCTATCCTAATCTGAAATGGGCTAAGAAAGTCTTTCCTGATCTAAATGATGAAGAAGCTTATGCAAAACTTTGGGAAGCGATCTTATATACTTCAAGAGTCAAAGCGAATGAAGATGTCATCAAAGCCTGGGATGACCACAATAAGGAGATCAAGGCCCATTCAGCCAAACTGAACGAGTACAATTTCAGATCATTGCATTTCAAGAATTCATTAGGTACCGATCTGACTGTCGGTCTTATTAAAGATCATGTCTGGGAAGGCGGCGCTGATAGAGCCAGTGGTTATGATTGTATGTTCAATCCTAATATCCCGACTGAAGAAGTCTTTACGATGCCTGATCGCTATCACATCGACGGTACTGTCGTTTCCAGCAAGCCTTTGGCTTATGATGGCAAACTGATCGAGGATTTCCGTCTAACCTTTAAAGATGGTAAAGTAGTCGATTTCAGTGCCAAAACCAATGAAGATGTTTTAAAGAATATGTTAGATACCGATGAAGGGGCCAGATCACTTGGTGAAGTAGCTTTGATCTCGCATAATTCGCCGATCTCTGATCTCAATATCCTTTTCTATGATACGCTCTTTGACGAGAATGCCTCTTGTCATTTAGCTTTAGGAGCCTGCTATCCAACAAACTTAAAAGGCGGCAGTGAACTCAGCGAAGAGGAATTATACGCTAAAGGCGGCAATAATTCTTTGATCCATGTCGATTTCATGTTTGGAAGCAGCGACATGGAGATCGTTGGTGAAACCTACGATGATAAAAAAGTTAAGATCTTTGAAAAAGGCAACTTCATTATCTAAAATACCAGGGCACAGCTTGAAAGCTGTGCTTTTATTTTGGAATTTTTGGGAAAACCGGACATTATCATGTATAATATTAGTAAGAAGTTATGTATCACGTTTCTGATATTAAAAAGTTTAACAAGTGCAAAAGATTATATTATCTGTCTTTAAATAGAAAAGAAGATTATCAGCCGTTTTTAAGAAATGATGAAACCTTAAGCGATCTTTTGATCAAAAGATTTGATATCAAAGATCACTACCAAGGACAAAAAGGAGATGATCCAGCAAGAGTATTCGAATATCTTGAACAGTATGAATGGTTTATCAAACCCCGCTTTGAATATGCGAACTTAAGGATAAAACTGCCGCTTTTAAGAAAGGTCAAAGATGGTTTTGCGATCTATTTCTTCTTTTTGGGATTATATCCTCAATCGATCGATCTTAACTATTACAGCGCTCATCTTTGGGTCATTGAAAAGCTTGGTCTTAAGATCAAAGATGTCTATTTCATCTATTTGAACAGCGAATATGAAAGAGGTGCTGATTTAGATGTTCAAAAGCTCTTTATCGTTGATGATCATCTTTTGAAAAAGGATAAAGAGAGAAGTGAACTATCGGCTTACGAAATGATCAAAGCCGAATCCTTTGATCTAAAGGAAACTCTTTTGAAGATGGATACTCTTAAAGCTGAGGATATAAGACCGATCAAAAGTCATGCCTGCAAAGGAAGAGGTCTATGCAGTTATTATGGGGAATGCTTCAAAGATGAAAGATATGAAGATGATTCCATCCTCACTTTAGTTTCTTCCCGCTATAAGTATCTGATGTATCAAAAGGGCATTAAAACTTTAAAAGATGTTGATACATCTCTTCTTGAAGGTACTAAAGTTCAATATGCTCAGATCATGGCTGATCGTTTGGGAGGTTTATTCTATGATCGTTATCCTTTAAAAAGATGGCTAGAGGATCTGAAAGGGGAGCGTATCGCCTTTATCGATTTTGAGTGGGAACGCTATCTGATACCGCCTTTTAGCGGACTTAAACCTTATGATGTGGTCTGTTTTGAATATTCGGTACACATCTTAAATAAGGACGGCAGCCTGATCCATCATGATTTTTTAGGGGTCAAAGATTGCCGGGAAGAATTCATCAGGTCTTTGCTTAAGGATATACCTAAGGATGCCAAAGTAGTGGCTTATAATGCTAAAGGAGCCGAGATCCTAAGACTAAAAGAACTTGGTGAACAGTTTCCTCAATATAAGGAAGAGCTTGCCGATGTGATATCCAGGACTTATGATCTGGCTTACCCGTTTGTAAACGGACTGGTCTATGATATAAAGATGGCCGGCAATTATTCGGTGAAGTCGTTATTGAAAGTCGTTTCTTCCCTGAGTTATGATGAGATGGCGATCCATAACGGCATGGGAGCTGTTTATGAGTGGCGTGATCTTGATAAAGATCTGGAAACTGTCGATACTCTTAAAGTAAGTGATGAATTGCGCCAATACTGTGCAATGGATACATATTCTCTGGTCTTGATATATTGCTGGTTGAAAGACCTGTGTGATAAACCTGTTTCGAAAGGAGGAACAAGATTATGAAATTCGAAATATATGGTGACAATGTTGAGATTACGGAAGGGATGAGGCATCGCATCGAAACCAAACTGTCATTTCTCAATAAGTATCTTTTGATCGATGAGAATACGACAGCCAGAGTGGTGGCCAAAGTCTATCCTACCGCTCAAAAAGTGGAGATCACCATTCCAAGTAAAGTGGGTATTTTACGTGCCGAGGTGATGCATGAAGATTTTTATGCAGCTGTTGATCTGGCGATAGACAAACTGGAAGATCAGATCCGTCGTCAGAAGACCCGTTTGTCAAGAAGGCACAAGGATTCATTGGCTGAAACTTTTGTCGATGAAGGTAAGGAAAACTCTGCTAAAGATGTCTTAGTCAGAACTAAAGTCATTGATGCTGAAGAGATGACTCTTGATGAAGCCATTATGCGCATGGAGATGTTGTCACATTCATTCTTCATTTATCGTGATGTCGATGCAGAAAAGATGGCGGTCGTCTATAAACGTTTTGACGGCAATTACGGACTTATCGAAGTAGATGAATAATATTTTTCTTTCTTCCTTCAAAAGTTGAAGATAGAAAGGAGAGGGAAAACGTGTTATCCGACCAAAAGAAGATTGATATATTGACTTCCAGTTA
Source organism: uncultured Erysipelotrichaceae bacterium (assembly GCA_944326825.1). Taxonomy (GTDB): domain Bacteria; phylum Bacillota_I; class Bacilli_A; order Erysipelotrichales; family Erysipelotrichaceae; genus JAHHTG01. Next base: position 41,840 of record CALVFL010000028.1, on the reverse strand, counting down.
CAGAGATTCTTCCAAGAAACTGCGTAACGAAGAACTTGGATTTAAACACTACTCCGCTTGCGACTTGGAGATCTGCAAAGATACGATCGCTCAGATCGATGATGCGATCAAATTCTTGCACGAACGTGAAAAATTCATCATCTATAACGAAGTCGTATTAGGTAAAAGGGGAAAATGGTATTTGGAGTATTATTCCCCATCCGCTTTTAAAGTCAGACGTAAATTTGCTCACAAAGAGTTTTTAAGAATCTTAGAACTTTAAAAAGTCTCCTCGTTTGAGGAGGCTTTATCTTAAACACAATAGAATCGGATGTATGGTAAGTGCAATGATTCAAGGTTTAAAACCAGTATCTACGAAAGGAGGCAACGGCTTATGAAAAACATATTGATTCATGGCTTGGGTCAAAACGACAAGGACTGGAACATAGTCATAAAAGAACTATCGGCAAAAGGGATCTTCTCGATCGCACCTGATCTCTTTGATCTTTCTAAAGATCAAGCGTTAGACTATAACACTCTTTATCACTCTTTTAACAGGCAATGTACATCTTATAGCGATCAATTAAATCTTTGCGGTCTTTCACTTGGCGGTCTTTTGGCCCTTAATTATGCTTTAGAGCACCCGCAAAGCATAAACAGTCTGGTCTTGATCGGAACACCCTTTGAGATACCTAAAGGTTTGCTTGCCTTGCAGAATCTCTTGTTTCATCTGATGCCTAAAACGGCCTTTAAGGACCTTGGGGTAGCCAAGAAAGACTTTATTCGCTTGAGTACTTCTGTGGCTAAACTTGATTTTATGAAGTCGGCTGCATTGCTGAAATGTCCCGCTCTTATCCTTTGCGGGGCAAACGATAAAGCAAACCTGAAAAGTGCCGGACGTTTTCATGAAGCGATCAAAAACAGCGAACTTGCCATTATCAAAGAGGCAGGACATGAAGTAAACATAGATAAGCCCATTGAACTGGCTGATGTTTTGGGTGCTTTTTGGAAACAGCATTCCGGTCTTTCACTTTAGTTTGTCTTTAACTCATAGTTGATATCAAGTTTAATACAGTCTTACGATCAAAGGGTGGTCTTTTTGGTTGATTTCTTTTATTGAATAAATCGTTTATTAAGAGTAAAATTATCTTAGAGCACAATGGTATGTGCAGAAAGTAATTTAATATATTCAAAGGAGAAAGAGAAAATGTTAAAAGGAATTGCAGCTTCCAGCGGTGTAGCTATTGGTAAGGCTTACAAGCTGGAACAGCCCCAGATCGTAATGAAAGAAGAAAAGGGTACTGTTGAAGATGAATTAGCTATTTTTGATAAAGCGATCCAAAAGACGATTGCTGATATTGAAAATGTCAAAAAGAGAGCTGAAAGCAATCTTTCTGAAGATGAATTAGCTATCTTTGATGCTCATCTCATGATGGCCAACGACCCGGAACTTCGCTCTCAGATCGAAGGCATGATCAAAGAAGGAAACAATGCCGATGTTTCTACCAAGACCGTATCTGACAATATGATCGCCATGTTTGAAGGAATGGGCGATGCTTACTTTAAAGAAAGAGCAGCTGATGTCAAGGATGTCAGTTATCGTCTTTTGTGCAATATCTTAGGTTTAAGCATTCCTGATCTTACTGCCATCGATGAAGAAGTCGTTATCGTCGCTCATGACCTGACTCCTTCTGATACCGCTCAGTTAAACAAGAACTATACTTTAGGCTTTACGACTGAGATCGGCGGCAGAACCTCTCATTCTGCCATCATGGCAAGATCTTTGGAGATACCGGCTGTTGTAGGTGTCAAAGATCTGATGAGTGAAGTCAAAAACGGCGATATGCTGATCTTAGATGCATTGGATGGTAAAGTCATCGTTAATCCAAGCGAAGAAGAGATCAAGACTTATGAAGTTAAACGTGATGAATATCTCAAAGAAAAAGAAGCTTTAAAAGTATTGATCGATAAACCGACAGTTACTTTGGATGGCCATCGGGTAGATGTTGCCGGCAATATCGGTACACCGAAAGATGTTGAAGGTGTCGTAAATAACGGCGGAGAAGCTGTTGGTCTTTACCGTACAGAATTCTTATATATGGATTCTACTGAAGATTTCCCAAGCGAAGACGAACAGTTTGAAGCTTATAAAGCTGTGCTTGAAGGCATGAAGGGCAAGAAAGTTGTAGTCAGAACTTTAGATATCGGCGGCGATAAACGTCTTAACTACTTTGAATTCCCGCAAGAGATGAACCCGTTTCTAGGTTATCGTGCTATCCGTTTATGTCTTGACCGCAAGGATATTTTCCGCACTCAGCTAAGAGCTTTATTAAGAGCTTCAGTCTATGGCAAACTGGCTATCATGTTCCCGATGATCGCTACGATCAATGAGTTCAAAGAAGCCAAGGGCGTTTATGAAGAAGAAAAAGCTAAATTGGTAAGCGAAGGCGTTAAGGTCAGCGACGATATCGAAGTCGGTATGATGGTCGAGATTCCGGCTGCTGCTGTCTTAGCTGAACAGTTTGCTAAATATGCCGATTTCTTCTCTATCGGAACCAACGATCTCATCCAGTATTCAATGGCTGCTGACCGTATGTCTGAAAAGGTATCATATCTCTATCAGCCGCTTAATCCGTCTGTATTAAGACTTATCAAGAGTGCTATCGATGGTGCGCACAAATACGGCAGATGGTGCGGTATGTGCGGCGAGATGGCTGGCGATACTTTAGCCGCTCCAGTGCTTTTGGGTCTTGGACTTGATGAATTCTCAATGAGTGCTTCGAGCATTCTGCCGGCCCGCAAGATGATCACTTCTCTTTCTAAAAAAGAAATGGAAACTTTGGCTGATGAAGCTTTACAGAAAGAAACCTGTGAAGAAGTCATCGAACTGGTCAAAAGTAAACTTGCCAAATAATTTGAATATTAAAATAAACTTAAAATGTGCTTGAAAAAGCACATTTTAATTTGCTATGCTTTGTAGTATAATGTTTGGGAGGTGAAAATAAATGGGAAGAGCACATGAAGTACGAGCAGCTGCTATGGCAAAAACAGCAGCCATGAAATCGAAATTATATTCAAGATACGGAAAGGAATTATACATCGCCGCTAAAAGCGGAGTTCCTGATCCGGATATGAATTTGACTTTAAAAAGAAAGATCGCTGAAGCCAAGGCCAACCAGGTACCGGCTGACGTGATCAAAAGAGCTATTGAAAAGGCCAAGGGCGGTTCAAATGAAAATTATGATTCTTTGCGCTATGAGGGCATCGGTCCAAAAGGGGCAACGATCATTATCGACTGTTTGACTGATAATTCCAACCGTACGGTTGCGGCAATGAATTCCTGCTTCAACAAGGCTCATTGCAAGCTAGGTGTCAAAGGTTCAGTATCTTTCAACTATGATAATCTGGGCGTCTTATCTTTTGACTATGATGATGAAGACAAGATGCTTGAAGAACTTATCACTGCCGATGTCAATGTATCGGATATTGAAGTTGAAGATGGTACGATGACTGTTTATACTGATCCTAGCGATCTGCACAAAGCTCAGGAAACGATCGAGGCGATGCTGCCGAATATCGAATTCAGCGTCTGTGCGATCAAGATGCTTCCGCACGAATATGTAACATTAGATGATCCTCAGGATAAAGAGATGTGGAATCGTCTGCTGACGCTTCTTGATGAAGTCGATGATGTACAGGAAGTATTCCACAATGTTACTGAATAATATCGGATGATTCCGATATTTTTTTAAATGAGCGATATGTTAGCTGATTATCACGTTCATTCACATTTCAGTGATGATTCTGTTTACGATATGGAAGATGTCATCAAAGATGCCGTTAACCTTGGTCTTGATGAGATCTGTTTTTGTGATCATGTTGATTACGGTGTCAAGGAAGATCATGGTCCTATCGATAAAAAGGACGTGATCTACAATGTTGATTATCCGCTTTATTTTAAGACTCTGGAGCAGTTATCTTTAAAATATCAAAAGGATATAACCATCAAAAAAGGCCTGGAGTTTGGCATACAGACTCATACGATCACTGACTACGAGCAACTATTTAAAAGCTGTCCTTTGGATTTTGTTTTGCTTTCGATCCATCAGATCGAAGACAAGGAGTTTCATACCGGTGATTTTATGAAAGGACGCTCGCAAAAAGAGTATAACGAATTATATTATCAGGAACTTTATAATATCGTTACTAAATATCATGACTACAGTGTTTTGGCTCATTTGGATCTCTTGAACCGTTATGATCCCTTAGGTGCATATCCTTTTGAAAAGATCGAAGATCAGATCGCTGAGATTTTAAAAGTGGTGATCAAAGATGATAAAGGCATCGAATTCAATACTTCTTATCATCGCTATAGTCTTAAAGATACGACCCCATCTTTAAAGGTCTTAAAATTATATAAAGACCTCGGCGGCAAGATCATTACCATCGGTTCTGATTCTCATAAAAAAGAACATCTGGGGGCTTATATAAAAGAAAGCCAAGTCCTTTTAAAAAGTCTTGGCTATGAAACATTCTGCATCTATGACAAGATGATACCATCATTCAGGTCACTTGCTGACTAAATTGATGGTATTTTTTTGATAGAGTCCTGAATAGTAATAGACTAAAAGGATAAGAGAAGTAACGCTCCAGGTTACCGGATAGACCATGAAGATCAAATGCAGATCAAGATCAGGCATCAAGAAGATCCAGCCAAGTCTTAAGCCGATGATGCCTACAGCTGTTACGACTGTCGGGACTAGCGTGTTGCCCATACCTCTTAAAGAACCGGAGATAAGTTCGATAGGTACATAGGTAAACCAGAAAGGAGCGATCCATAAGACGATATTCTGGCCAATGGCAATAACACCCGGATCAGAGTTGAAGATGGCCAGCAAAGGGGCTGAGAAGACACACATCAGGATCGAAAAGATGACGGATGTCAGCATCGAGATGCCAAACCAGCGATTGATGCCTTTTTTGACTCTGTCCAGTCTTCCGGCACCGAAGTTTTGGCCGACAAAGGTCGTAATAGAGATACTGAAAGCCTGCAAAGTCATCCAGAAGATGGCATCGATCTTGCCATAAGCCGTATTGGCAGCGATGACATCGACCCCAAAATCATTGATCTTAGTGGCAATGACAAGGTTAGAGATCGTATAAAGTACTGATTCTATGGCGGCTGGAAAACCGATCAGAAAGATGTTTTTAGCGATGCTTAAGTCTAAGTGCAGTTCTTTGAACCTGAAGCGCAAAGCATCTTCACTGCGATGAAGCGACATGATGACAAGAGCAGCCGCTGCAACTTGAGCGATGACGGTAGCGATTGCCGCTCCTTTGACACCCATGTTGAAATTATAGACAAACAGGATGTCTAAGATGATATTGATGATGCAGGAAACGATCAGAAAGTAAAGCGGATGTTTGGAATCGCCGACTGCTCTTAGGATAGCACAGCCCATATTGTAAACTAACATGACAAACAATCCGACAAAATAGATATTGATATAATCAAGCGACATGTCCAAGATCTGATAGGGAACATTTAAAAAGATCAAAGAAGAGCGGGCCGTCATGATCCCGACGATACTTAAAAAGATGCCGATGACGATAGCTAAAGTAATAGCGGTATGCACAGTCTTAGAGATCTTTTCATAGTTGTTTGAGCCATAGTATTGCGATATCAAAACAGTGACGCCGCTTGATAACCCGACAAAGAAACCGACAAAGAGGTTTAAATAGGTGGAAGTAGTCCCGCCGACAGCCGCTAAAGCCTCTTTGCCAAGAAAATTGCCGACGATCAAAGCATCGACAGTATTATAAAGCTGCTGAAAGAATGTCCCCAGTAAGATAGGGAAGAAAAAATAAAGTAAAGGCTTGATGATGGAGCCTTCTGTAATGTTTGCCGATCTTGCCATAACCCCTCCTAACTAACAAGAATTATATTAGGTTATATTTAAAAATCAAGACCGTCAGACGCTTAATTTTAATTTGCTAAAAGACGGCAATACTGTTAAAATAAGTAAGTTAAAAAGTAAAAGAGGATTAAGAGAAATGGAAAAACATGTGTTTGATTTTGATTTCTGCGGTCGTAAATTGCGTGTCGAGACCGGTGAGATCGCTAAACAGGCCGGAGGATCGGTAATCATCAGATATGAGGATACGGTAGTATTATCTACTGCTACAGCCTCATCACAAGCTAAAGATACTGATTTCTTTCCGCTGACAGTAAGCTTTGAAGAGAAACTGTACTCGGTAGGCAAGATACCGGGCGGATTTTTAAGAAGAGAAGGTCGTCCTTCTGAACATGCCACTTTAACGGCAAGATTGATCGATCGTCCGATCAGACCTTTATTTGCAGAAGGATTCAGAAATGAAGTACAGGTAGTAAATACCGTCTTGTCGGCTGATACCAACTGTTCACCTGAGATGGCAGCGATGCTTGGTTCATCACTGGCTTTATGTATTTCAGATATACCGTTTGATGGTCCGATCGCCGGTGTTATCGTCGGTTATGTCGATGGTAAATTTGTGATCAATCCTGGTGTTGAAGAAATGGAAAGATCTTTGATCAATTTAACAGTTGCCGGTACTAAGGATGCCATCAACATGGTCGAGGCTGGCGCTAAAGAGGTCAGCGAAGATCTGATGCTTGAGGCATTGATGTTTGGTCATGAGCATATCAAGAAGTTATGTGCTTTTGAAGAAGAAGTGATCGCCCAGTGTGCCAAACCGAAGATGGAAGTCACTCTTTACAAGATCGCTGATGAAGTTAAAGAATACATTGATGCCAACGGCAAAGAAGCTTTAAAAGAAGCTGTATCCATCAAACAGAAACTGGAACGCTATGGCAAGATCGATGAGATCACCGAAGCGATGAAAGCTCACTTTGAAAGTTTGCAATATCCAAGTGAAAAAGAAAAGAATCTGGCTGTCAAACAGGCTGGTGAATATTCTACGGAGATCGTGGCTGAAGAAGTCCGCCGTTTGATAAGTGTCGAGAAGATCCGTCCGGATGGCCGAGCTACCGATGAGATCAGACCGTTAGACTCACAAGTTGATCTTTTGCCAAGGGTACATGGTTCAGCTTTATTTACCCGTGGGGAAACACAAGTCCTTTCAACGACGACTTTAGGACCTTTGGGCGATAACCAGATCATTGACGATCTGACAGAAGTTGAAGAAAAGCGCTTTATGCATCAATATAACTTCCCGCCATACAGCGTAGGTGAAGTAGGCAGAATGGGTTCGCCAGGCCGTCGTGAGATCGGTCATGGTGCTTTGGGTGAAAGAGCTTTAGCGCAAGTCATCCCCAGCGTCGAAGAATTCCCTTACGCTATCAGAACAGTGGCTGATGTCTTGGAATCCAACGGTTCTTCCTCACAGGCTTCGATCTGTGCCGGTACGATGTCTTTAATGGCTGCCGGTGTGCCGATCAAAGCGCCGGTCGCTGGTATTGCCATGGGACTTATTACTTATGGCGATCACTATACGATCTTAAGCGATATCCAGGGTATGGAAGATCACTATGGCGACATGGACTTTAAAGTAGCCGGTACTGATGAAGGTATTACGGCCTTGCAGATGGATATCAAGATCAAGGGTATCTCTAGGGAGATCTTAAAAGAAGCTTTAGCACAAGCCAAAGAAGGCCGCAAGGTGATCATGGCTAATATGATGAGTGCCATCGATAAACCAAGAAGCGATGTATCTAAATACGCTCCAAAACTTGATATGCTGATGATCCCGGTCGATAAGATCCGTGATGTCATCGGTACAGGCGGCAAGATGATCAATCAGATCATCGATGAGTGTGACGGAGTCAAGATCGATATTGACGATGACGGCAAATGTGTCATCTATCATATGGATCGTGACATCATCAACAAGGCCAAAGCTATGATTGAAGAGATCATCAAAGAAGCCAAGGTCGGTGAGATCTATGATGCCAAAGTCGTCAGATTGGAAAAATTCGGAGCTTTCGTCGAACTCTTTAAAGGACAGGATGCTTTATTGCACGTATCCAAGATCTCTCATGAAAGAGTCGAAAAACCGGAAGATGTCTTAAAGATCGGCGATGTCGTCAAAGTCAAAGTCATCGAGATCGATGATAAAGGCCGAGTAAATGTAAGTGCCAAAGATCTTTTGCCTAAACCGGAACGCAAAGATGACGGCAACTCGGAAAAAAGATTTTTCAAAAAGAAAGAGGTAAAGGATGAGTAATCATCCTTTATTATTAAAACTATGAGAATAAGAAAGAAGAAATGGGTCGCTCCCTATATTGAAAATGAAGATCGCTACATCATTAAAAGAGCTGATCAGATAAATAAGACTAAAGACAAACTTTATGTGGAGATCGGGATGGGTATGGGTGATTTTATCACTAAGAGTGCCTCTTTAAATCCTGACATCCTTTATATCGGACTTGAAAAAGAGGCTACCTGTGTAGCCAAAGCCGCTATTAAAGCTTCAGAGTATGATCTTGACAATCTGGGCATCATCTTTGATGGTGCTGATAATATTGAAGCCTATTTTGATCACAATGTCGACCGCATTTATCTTCATTTCAGTGATCCCTGGCCTAAAAAAGCCCATGCCAAACGCCGTTTGACTTATCACACTTTTTTAGCCAAGTATAAGCAGGTCTTAAAAGCTGACGGCGAGATCATCTTCAAGACTGACAATGCCGGTCTGTTTGAATTTTCAATCATCGAGTTTTTAAATAATGGTTTCACTCTTTTAGAGATCAGTGTTGACTATCACCGTGAATCAAAGGATGACATCATGACTGCTTACGAGAGTAAATTTGTTGAATTAAGTAAACCAATATATTTTGCCCGTTTAAAAAATAAAGTATAATAGTTGTGTATGATCAAGAAGATTAGAAAATTATTTATTGTATTGCTTTCAATGTTCATGCTTGCCGGATGCATGAGTTTTAGAAGTTATGTCGCCTATACAGTCTATCCGTTAGGTTACATCATCGACCGCATCACTGGCGGAGTCATTGAATCTAAAAGTATTCAATCGGACAGTCTGGTCCAGGTAGCCACTATTTTGGATGACTACGAAGATATTTTAAGAAATTCCAACTATCTGTTTCATATCGGCGATCTAGAACCTTACTATGATATTTATGAAGAAGATATTTTAAATACCGGTGTCGAAGTAGTAGATGTATCGGAACTCAATACGATCTATAAATTCCAAAGATATACGATGGTCAATGTCGATGGGGTGGAAGAGTTTATTGAAAGTCCTTATTACAATTCTGATCTTTTCAATATGACCGATGTCAATGAAAACGATATGATGCTTTGGATCGATCCGATCGGAATGCTTTCGATCGCTAATGATATTTATTCTGTTCTGTCGGCTAATTTTGTCGAAGAAGCAGCTAATTTCAAAGAAAACTACGAGGCTTTGGAAAATGATCTGATCTCTTTGGATGCCGCTTATCAAAATTTGGCATCTCAGATCAAAAACGAGGGCAAGTCCATCAAGTTCGTTTCGATATCGGCCAGTTTCGGCAACTGGCAAAAAGCCTACGGCATCGCTGTATATCCGGTCTGCCTTTCTAAATACGGAGCTTTGCCAAGCGATGGCGAATTAGCGGTGATCAAAGAGCGTATCAAAAACGATGGCGTTAAATATATCGCTTATGAACCGAATATGACCGAAGAGATGACGGAATTATTCAATGAGTTAGAAGATGAATTAGGACTTATCAGAGTCAATTTAAACAATGTTTCAAGCTTAACGGCTGCTCAGGTCGCCAACAATGCCGACTATTTAAGCTTGATGTATGAGAATCTGAGTGTGTTAGAGAATATGGTGGAATAGAGGTGAAGATATGAAGATGCTTTTGATAGACGGCAATTCTATGCTGTTTAGAGGTTTTTATGCCACCTATTATTCCAATTTGATGATGACAAGTGACGGCGTTTATACTAATGCCGTTTTTGCCTTTGCCAATATGATCAATAAAGCGATCGATATGATCCATCCGGAATATATCACAGTCGCTTTTGACAAGGGTAAACATACCTTCAGACATGATCTTTCTACCGATTATAAAGGCAAGCGCAAGAAGGCTCCGGAAGAATTAGTGCCGCAGTTTGCTTTGGTCAGAGAATATCTTGATGCCTATCATATCCCTTTTATGGAATATGATGATATTGAGGCTGATGACATCATCGGCTCTTTAAGCAAGAAATACCCTGATGTCGATATTGCCATCCTGACTTCTGATCGGGATATGTTACAGCTTATCGATGATACGACGACTGTCTATCTGATGAAAAAAGGACTCAGCGAGATAGCGGCCATGGATGAAAGAGCTTTAAAGGAAGAATGGGGCGTTACTCCTTTGCAGGTGATTGATCTTAAAGGCTTAATGGGTGATGCCAGTGATAATATCAAAGGTGTAAGCGGCATCGGCCAAAAGACGGCGGCCAAACTGATCAATGAATACGGTTCGATCGAAAATATCTATGCCAATATCGATAAACTGAAGGGCAAAGTCAAAGAAAATCTTCTCAAAGATCAGGAATCCTGTTTTCTATCCAAGACTCTTGCCACGATCAAGACGGATGTCAAGATCGATAAAGAGCTGGCTGATTTTAAGATCGCTTTGGATAATGATGGCGCCAATGCCTTTTACAACAAGTATGAGATGTTCTCTTTGATCAAAAGAAACAAGCCTCTTGCCAAAAATGAAAACTATCAAAGAGTAAGCAAGGTCAATAAACTCCTTTATAAGGAGGGTACCTTTATTTTTGCAGATACAGACGGATTTAACTACTATGGAGCTAAGATCTACGGCTTCGCTCTTTCAAACGGCGAACTCAGTGAATATATCCCCTTTGAGGACTTTTTGAAAGATGAAGATATGCTCGCCTTCATGGCTGATGATACTCCCAAGGTGACTTACGATCTTAAATTCCTGCTTCATAACTTCGATCATTTAGGTTTAAAACTAGGTAACTTTGATGATCTCTTGCTGATGGGATTTTTAAAGAATAATTACCTAGACACTCTGGAAGAGTTATTTTTAAACTATCAAAAAACAGTTCCGATCAAAAGTGAAGATGTCTATGGCAGCATCAAGAAACCGAAACTCGTCGATACGCTTTTAGAAACCAAAAGAGCCGTCGAGATCGCCAAGAATGCTTTTGCGATCACTTCTTTAGTCAAAGAAGATCTGATCAAAGAGGATGTTTATAAACTCTATCAGGACATTGAACTGCCTTTAAGCTATGTCTTATTCAAGATGGAAAAAGCCGGCATCGTCTGTGACGGGGCTGTTTTGGATGCGATCGGGGAAGATACTTTAAAAAGACTTGAAGAAGCCAAAAACAAGATCTTTGCCCTTGCCAAAAGAGAGTTCAATCTCAATTCTCCCAAGCAGCTGGCAGAAGTCCTGTTTGACGAGATGGGTCTTCCTTCCAACAAGAAAAGATCCACATCTGCTGAATATCTGCTGATGATCAAAGATTACAGTCCGATCATCGATGAACTTTTGACTTACCGCAAGTTTGCCAAACTGTACAGTTCCTATGTTGAGGGTCTAAAGAAGTATATCCGCTCGGATGGCAAGATCCACACTATCTTCTCGCAAACGATCACTCAGACCGGCCGTTTGTCATCTTATGATCCTAATTTGCAGAATATCTCTATAAGAGATGAAGATGGCAAGATCATCCGCAAAGCTTTTAAAGCTCAGGATAAAGATCATATCTTAATCAGTTCCGATTATTCGCAGATCGAACTTAGAGTTCTCAGTGCTTTAAGCAATGAAACCAGAATGATCGAAGCCTTCAATAACCATATCGATATTCATACCAAGACAGCTATGGATGTCTTTGGATTGTCTATAGACGAAGTTACTCCTGAATATCGCCGTCAGGCTAAAGCGATCAACTTCGGTATCGTTTATGGCATCAGTGATTATGGTCTGGCCAAACAGACGGGGCTTTCTTTATTCGATGCCAAGAAGTATATCAATAACTACTTTGAAACTTATCCCAATATCAAGAAATTCATGGATGAAACCAAAGAATTCTGTAAAGAAAACGGTTATGTTACGACAATCATGCATCGCCGCCGCTATATCAAAGAGATAAACAGTCCTAATCATGCCTTAAGAGAATTCGGCAAAAGGGCAGCCATGAACTCACGAGTACAGGGTTCAGCGGCTGATCTGATCAAAGTAGCCATGATCAACATCCAAAAAGAGATCGAAAGACGTCATTTAAACTCTAAGATGGTCTTATCTATTCATGATGAACTGATCTTTGATGTCTTGAATGAAGAAAAAGAAGAAATGATCGCTATCATCAATAAAGAAATGAAAGGAGCCATGGATCTGGGTGTGACTTTAGATAATTCTTTAAGTTTCGCCTATACATGGTATGATGCAAAATAATGCCGGAATTACCAGAAGTACAAACAGTTTTAGATACACTTGAAACACTGATCAAAGATAAGAAGATCACTGATGTCAAGGTCCTTTATCCAAGGATTATCGAAGGTGATGTCTCAAGATTTGAAGCTGATCTGAAAGGACAGCATTTTAGAGATTTTAAACGCCGGGGCAAGTATCTGCTTTTTATCCTTGATGATCATATCTTAGTATCTCATCTTAGGATGGAGGGCAAGTATTTTGTCATGCCTAAAGGTACAGCCTTCAATAAACATGTCCATGTGATCTTTACGCTTGATGATGATAAAGAACTCTGGTATCAGGATGTTCGCAAGTTCGGACGGATGGAACTGCTGCCCTTAGACTATGATTTTAGTCATTTTAAGGGCTTAGGCGTTGAACCTTTCAGTGTCGAGTTTGATCACGCTTATGTCAAAGAGGCATTGAAGAAACGTAAACTGCCGATCAAGACAGTCTTGCTTGATCAGTCGTTCATAGCCGGTATCGGCAATATCTATGCTGATGAGATCTTGTTTAAAATGCAGATAAATCCGCTATGCAAAGCTTCTGATCTCAATGATAAGAATATCGATGATCTGATCCTTTATACAAATGATATCCTCGCCAAAGCCATTCAAAAAGGGGGCACTACGATCCGCTCCTATACTTCTTCTTTAGGCGTTACCGGCCGCTTTCAGCAGGAACTTTTGGTACATACCAAACAAAAGTGCAGCGTCTGTGGAAGCGAGATCAAAAAGATCAAAGTCAACGGGAGGGGGACATACTATTGTCCTAAGTGTCAGAAGCTATGAAGATCGGCATCGGCGGTACGATCGGCAGCGGCAAGACGACTTTTGTCAATTTTTTAAGAAAAGAAGGCTTGGAAGTCTTTGATGCCGATAAAGAAGTCGCCCTTTTAGAGAAAAAAGGCCATAAGGGCTACGATCTCATCCTGAAACATTTTGATGACATCACTTTAAAAGACGGTTCGCTTGATCGTCAAAAATTAGCTGACATCGTCTTTCGTGATCCTTTTAAACTGACTTTGTTGAACAGTCTGATCCATCCGTTATTAAAAGAAGTGCTGATTGATAAGATGAAAGATAAAGATCTTTTTATCGCCGAGATACCTTTACTCTTTGAAACGGATTTTTATGAACTTTTCGATCTTAAAGTTTTGATCACCTGTGATGAAAAAATAGCTTTAAAACGTTTAGAAGGAAGAGGTCTTGATCATGATGAAGCTTTAAGACGCTTAAAAAATCAAAGACCCTTTGTTAAGATCAAAGACCTGGCTGACATCATTATCTGCAATAACGACGGCATAGAAGATCTGGCTTTAAAGGCCCGCCAGTTTATGAAGGAGGCAGTTTATGTTAGGAAATGACCGCTATCGCTTAGAAGGCATCAGTACATTATACGGCAGTGAATTAAAAGCACTATCTCTTTTATATCGGGAACTGATCGGTTTTGAAGCAGTCGGTCTTTTTTTGAATCTCATCTATCAGAATAAAGAAGACTTTAAAGAACTCATCATTTTACTCAATTCTTTAAATATCTCTTTAGACTTCTTTGAAGAAAACATTCAAAAACTTGAAGAAGTATCACTTATCAGAACTTACAAAAGGGCTGATGACTATCTCTTTGAACTGCAAAAACCTTTAGCTTATCAGGAGTTTTTGGAACATGACATCTTAGGACGTCTAATTATCAAGAAAGTATCTAAAGAATACTATGCATTCTTAAGAAACGGCCAGTTTAAAAATAAGATCGCTAAGACCGGTTTTAAGGAAGTGTCACACAAGCTGGATTTTCAAAGACTTAGTGACTGGTCAAAAGAACTGGAAGTTAAATACAGTGAACTAAAAGATGTCCAAAACAAGGACAGTGAATTCAGTTGTCTTTTTGACATCAAAGGTTTTATGAAAACGATCAAGAACACTTCTTTTCCTTCTTCGCTAAGGACTTATGAGAATCTTGAAAATATCGGCAAGGCAGCTGATACTTATGCCATCAAAAAGGATGAGTTCAGAAAATTCGTCATCCGTTCCGCCAGCATCGATCCGATCGCTTTTGATCTCAATAAGCTTCTGGCTTTCTGCCGCAATGCCTCGATCGATCTTCATGATGACAAAGAGGGTTATGATATGCCTTGCAGCGCTTTCTTGCTTAATATCGCTAAAGGCAAAGAGCCTAGTTTAAAAGATAAACAGCTTATTGAAAGACTGCGCATGGAGTATAGACTACCGACACCGGTCGTCAATTATCTTTTGGAGTACGCTTTAAAGAAATGCGATAATCAGCTGTTTCCCAATTATCTATATACGATAGCCTCTAATTTCAAAAGAAATGATGTCGATACGATCGCTAAAGCGAAAGAGTTTTTAGATCGCAGTCAAAAGAGTTATAATAACACTAAATCAAAGGTAGTGGATATTCCAGACTATGAAATTAAGAGTGATGAAGATCTGAATATCTCAGATGAAGAATATCTGGCTTTTTTAAGCAAATATGAAAACAGAGGGAACTGATATGTATTTTGATGATTATAAGCTTGATGATAAGACATTAGATAAGAGTCTGGCTTTAAAAAAAGCAAAGCTCGCTCAAAAAGAGCCGATAAGACGTTTTATGATCGAAAATGGTCTTGATATCGATAAACTAAGACCTTTAAGCTATTTAGAAGAATATCTGAACAGTTTAAAGATCTGTGAGGGCTGTCAGGGCTTATATATGTGCAAACAAGAGATGAGCGGTCATCACTTTGTTTTGGAATATAACGGTTCTTTGACTCTGGCTTTGTGTGAATGTCCGTTTTTAAGCAAGAAGCATCATGATGAAGCCTATCTTAACAATTTCGTCTATTCAAATATCCCCAAGAGTTTAAGAGGGCTTGATCTTGATAATATCAAGGTCGATGTGAATGAGCGCTCTTATGGGGAACTTTATCTCAATCTTTTAAAACTCAGCCAAAATGAACTGCACAAAGGCCTTTATATCAGCGGCAGTTTTGGGGTCGGCAAGACCTATCTCAGCATCGCTTTTATCAATACCATGGCTAAAAAGGGTCATCGGGTCGCTTTTTTAAAGACGGCTGAATTTGTCAATACGATGCGAAACCTTCTGATAAACGATAAAGAAGATTACGAAAAACTGCTGGAAGCCATCAAAAGCTGTGACTATCTGGTCTTTGATGATTTCGGTACGGAAACTTTAAGCAGTTATTCCCGGGATGATCTCTTGTTTACGATCTTGGATCATCGGATGGAGAATGAATTATGTACCCTTTTTACTTCCAATTTAACACTTAAAGCCTTATACGATAATCTGCGTATTGACAAGAATATGAACGTTGATAATCTAAGGGCAGCCAGGATGATGGAAAGAGTTAAAAATCTGGCTTTAGAGTATGTTTTAAAGGGAAATAATAAAAGAAATAAAGATTAAGCGTTTACATTTCATAAAAGCGTATTTGACTTTTATTTATTGTGTTACAATAGCAAGGAGGTAGAAATTATGATAAGAAAGATTGGAGTTTTAACATCCGGCGGAGATTCGCCAGGCATGAACGCTGCCATCAGAGCTGTGACAAGATGTGCCCTAGGCAACGGCATTGAAGTCTATGGTATCGAAGACGGCTACCGTGGTCTGATCGAAGGCAGGATGCGTCAGTTCAGCAAGACCAATGTTTCCGACATCCTTTCAAGAGGCGGTACGATCTTAGGAAGTGCCAGACTTCCCGAATTCAAGGATCGTGACGTGCAGCTTAAAGCTTGCGAGATCCTCAAGGAAAAAGAGATCGATGCTATCGTCGTTATCGGCGGGGACGGTTCTTATCGTGGCGCTAAAGCTTTGACAGATCTTGGCATCAACTGTATCGGTTTGCCAGGTACTATCGATAATGATATTGCCGGCACGGATCAGACGATCGGTTTCGATACAGCTTTAAACACAGTTGTTGATGCGGTGGATAAATTAAGAGATACCTCCAGTTCTCATCATCGCTGCTCGGTAGTGGAAGTAATGGGCAATCATTGCGGTGATTTAGCCGTTTACTCTGGCTTATCGTGCGGTGCTGAGATCGTCGTCACCCCGGAAACCGGTTATGATGAAGAGGATATCCTTGATCGTTTGCGTTATTTAGACAATACCGGCAAATCTCATGCCATCGTGATCATCTGTGAAAAGATCTGTGATGTTGAGGCTCTGGCTCGTAAAATATCAGCTTCTACCGGATTCAGCGGTCGCTCGACAGTATTAGGACATATCCAAAGAGGTGGCTCACCTACACCTAATGATCGTGTTTTAGCTTCAAGGATGGGCGAAAAAGCTGTTGATCTATTAGTTCAGGGAGTGGGCGGACATTGTGTCGGCATCAAAGAAAACAAGATCGTTTCTTTCCCGATCGATGAAGCATTAGCTATGCCAAAAACTTCCCGCAAACAGCTATACCGCTTATTTGATCGCTTAGTATAAGGGAGAATGCATGAATAAACAGACAAAAATAGTATGTACACTAGGGCCAGCCAGCGAGAATTACGATACTATCTTAAAGATGGCCAAAGAAGGAATGAATATCGTGCGACTCAATTTTTCGCATGGCAGTCATGAAGAACATTTGAATCGCATCAAACTGATCCATAAAGTAGAAAAAGAAAATCAGCTGAACTTAGGTATCATGTTAGATACCAAAGGACCGGAGATCAGACTGGGAGATTTTGAAAAGGGTAAAGAAGAATACAAGATAGGTGAGATCGTTACGATCACTAAAGAAAAGATCGTGGGTACCCATGAACGTTTCCATATCCAGTGTCCGGAACTCTTTGACGATGTCAAGGCCGGCAACTATATTCTGATAAACGACGGCAAGATGCGTTTGACGATCCTAGCCAACAATGGGGAAGAATTGACTTGCCGAGTTGAAGTAAACGGACCGATCGCTTCCAAGAAAGGCTGCAATGTGCCAGGCGTCAAGCTTTCAATGCCTTTCATCTCGGAAAAAGATGATGCCGATATCCGTTTCGGCTGTGAAAACAACGTTGATTTTATCGCCGCTTCATTTGTCAGAAGAGCTGAAGATGTCAGAGCGATCCGCTCGATCTTAGTAGAGATGGGCAAACCAAAGATCGATATCATCGCCAAGATCGAAAATCAGGAAGGTTTTGACAATATCGAAGAGATCCTCGAAGCAGCTGATGGCGTCATGGTCGCCAGAGGTGATTTAGGTGTAGAAGTTGAAACAGCTTTTGTACCGATCTATCAAAAGAAGATCATCCAGGCTGCCAATCGTTATGGCAAGGCTGTTATAACAGCTACCCACATGCTTGATTCAATGACTTCCAATCCTCGCTGCACAAGAGCAGAAGCCAGCGACGTAGCCAATGCTGTGCTTGACGGCAGTGATGCTGTAATGCTTTCGGCTGAATCAGCTGCCGGTGATTATCCGATCGAAGCCGTTCATACGATGGCCAGGATCATTGAAGCTACCGAAAGTATAATCCCATACCGTCAAAATCTGGAAGTCTTAAAACAATACAACAATCAAAGTGTTCAGGATGCTATCGGTATCTCGATCTCCGATGCTACTTTAACACTTGATATCGGCGCTATCGTCGTCTTTACTCAAGGCGGTACGACAGCCAGAAGACTTTCCAAATATCGTCCAAGCTGTCCGATCTATGCCGTTACTTTCTCAAAGTCCACCCAAAGCAAGCTTGAACTTTACTGGGGAGTCCATCCGCTTTATTCTAAAGTTCAAAACGAGATGACTAACGACGATGAACTTGCCAGTGCTGTTGCCAAAGCTCATGGCTTAAAACCTGGTCAGCTCATCATCATCTCAGCCGGTTATCCGACTGGTGAGGGTTCGGCCAATATGATGAAGATCGTCGAGGTCAAATAATCATCTGAACTACCAAACATCTGTCAAAAAGCAGATGTTTTTTAAACTTCTTCATAATAAAAAGGCACGGTCTTTTAAAACCGTGCCTTTTAAACATTTTAGAGTGATCAGCTGATCGTTACACCTTTCAGTCTTAGGTATTTAGGACCATGATAATCATCGCTGGTGATCATCTCTTTAGAAAAAGTGGCCTTTTTGATCGCTTCATAGATATTGGTGCTGATACTGAAAGAGCTTAATGGGGTGATCGAGCCGTCTAAATCATGGTATAGTGCCAGTCTTACTTCGCCGCCGCAATAGCCGGAATTGCTTTCAAGCTGCGGCGAGGAGAAATTGCATAGCTCAAGATAAGGCAGGGCAAGCTTTTCAAAAGTCGCCTCCTTGCCGACTTCTACTTCGACTAGCTGGCCATTGCCGCTGATCTTATCGGCATTAAGATATTGGCCATACTGAATATCGCCCCAATAACTGCTTACTTTACCGTTTTCGATGATGGCAGTATCTTTGATAAGCGTACCATGCGAATCAAATGGTGCCGAGTAATAAGCTTCAGGAAGGATGCCTTTGACCTTCATATTGAGATCATAAGGTACTACTTCATCATTTAAGCTATAGTGGTTAGAGTGCATATAGACATTGCTGAAATGCAGATCGCTTTTAAAATTAGCCATGATCGTATCTAACATCTCGCCCTTGATGATGACATCAGCCTTCAGCATTTTGCCGCTTGGTTTGATCGCTTCGCTGCGCCTTTTAGCTTCCAAAAGAATATCTCTGGCTTTTTGAGTAATAGCTTCATAATCTTCAGTGATCATATTGAAAGAAAGATATAATTCAACTTCCTCATCCTTGCCTTTCCAGGTCGGAATGATTTCTGCAAACAGGGAAGTCTTTTCAAAACGGCGGTCAACGCCTTGCGAATTGACAAGGTGATGAGAATTCCTTCTGACAAATACTTCGATCGAATTGAGCCAGCCTTCTTTATCTTTATCGGCTTTGATGATGGCTTTAGCTGTTTTAAGAGCCACATCTTTAAGATCTCTATTTTGAATGCTGACAAGTTCGCTTTGCGGACTGTCTTTATCCTTTTCTAATTCAAAGCAGGGATTATTGATAGTCTTAGCGATCTTGATCGCATCTTTGATCTTGTTTTCGATGGTTTCATCATCATCGGCAGCATTGAGAACTAAAGAAGCGCTGCCCAGGTATCCATCATGTTTGACATAGATAGTGGCACTGACACTTGTGTTATCGGTAGCCCGATTGGTTTCTAATTTATTGAGCACAAAGAATAGCTGTGCTTTTTCACTGTGAGTAGAAGTGATCTCATAATCACTTATTTCATAATGTCTTTTAATACAGGCAATCAATTTATCGATCATCCTAATTTCACCTTCGCTTTCAAATAAGGGCCGCCATCAGCTACATAGACCCATTCTTTATGGCCTTTGCCGCACATTCCTGAACCATCGACTTCTACTTCGTCTGATACCATGGAAATGGAATTTAAAAGATCTGGCACATATCCGCTGATGACGACTGGCGCATAGATATTATCCGTCAGTTTGCCATCGATGATCTCATAGGCATATTGAGCAGTACACTGGATCTGCCAGTTTTTAGGATCTTCCATACCGTTTGAGGTCTGATACAGAAAGAAACCATGTTTGATGGATCTGATCATGTCCTCTAATTTATCGTTGCCGGCACAAAAGAAAGTATTAGTCATACGGGTATAGGCTTTGCTTTGGCTTGATTCACGGCGGGAATTGCCGGTGGCCTCGGTTTTTAATTCAAGCGCCGACAAGACATCAGAGATGCCGCTTTTTAAAATACCGTTTTCAATGATCTGTGTATCATGGGCCAAGACACCGTCATCATCAAAGAAATATGAAGCTGCCGAGAGGGCACTCTTGGCCCCATCTTTCATATTGACTAAAGGGCTGGCTACTCTTTTTCCTAAATAATCTTTGGCTTTGGCCCTGTTTTTAACAAACATATCCATCTCGACACCATGTCCGAAAGCTTCATGTGCGATAAGTCCGCTGATCGAAGGGTGGGTGATGACATCATAATAGCCCGGCTTCATCGTTTTGGCTTCCAAAAGCTTACAAGCCAAAGCGGCCATATCTTTCACTTTAAGAGCCATCTTTTCAAAACAGGTCTTGGAGTTTACTCCGTTAGTGCCGTCATAGCTGCTTTGAATCTTGCCGTTTTGCGAGGCTACGATATAGCCGATGACATTATTATAAGTGTAGTATTGATCCAAAGTGCGATGCTTGGAAACAAAGATATTGGACACTTCTCTTTTAGAGAAGACGAATTGTGCTTCGACGATCTTATCATCATAACTCATCGCTTCATCTTTGAACTTGGTCAAATATTCAATGATCTCTTCATCACTCAGTCTTTCTTCATCTTCTCTTTGAAAAGACTCGACTAACGGCTCATCTTTTAAGACCCCGGCATCAACATACTTGCCGTCATAATCTTTTAGACTGATTGCTTCTTTCATTTTGGCGACATCCAGATCTTTGATGTCGTCGCATGAATATTCACTGTAATGATTTCTGTCATATACTTTGATCACAAATCCGGCATCGGAATCAGTGATCCTTTCTCTATCGCCGATCTTTACCTGCTTGGATGTTACGACATAGTTTCGGCCTTTGGCATGACGGCCGAAAACCGATACATATTCATAATCTTTGCTTAAAGTATCGACCAGATTTTTAGCGATTTTGATCCGCTCTTTCAAAAAAGAACTCAACATATTAAACCTCCTTATTTAATACTATATGTCGCATAGTATTATAAGTCAAGTTATTTGCCTGATAACTTGCTGCTGTAATTAAAAAAATCCATCCGCTAAGCGGATGGATAGGTCTAACGGTCACGTTTAGGCATAGCGTCTTTATGATTTAAGATGACCGGAATGACGATAGGATTGCGGTTGGTCTTTTGATATAGGAAAGGTTCCAAAGTATCACGGACACTGTTTTTAAGATCGCCGAAGGTAACTTTTTGTTTCATGGCCTGTCTTAAAGCTTCATAGACCAGGTTTTCCGATTCTTTCATCAAAGTCTGTGATTCTTTGATAAAGACAAAACCTCTTGATACGATGCCTGGTTTGCAAAGGATCTTGTTGCTTCTGGAATCAATGCAGATTATGACGGCTACCATACCGTTATCAGCCAAGATCTTGCGGTCTTTGATGACAGAAGTGGACAAGCCGGAGATGTCATTGCCGTCAACATAGATCGCATCGGTCTGAATACGGATGTTGGCCCGATAGACTTCTTCATTTTTAAGTACCAAAGCATCGCCATTGGCGCAAATAAAACAATTCTCTTTTTTAACACCGGTCGCAACAGCCGTATCGGCATGAGTTTTAAGCATTTTATATTCGCCATGCATCGGCATGAAGAATTTAGGCTTGATCAGCTGCAGCATCAGCATCTGTTCTTCTTTGGAAGCGTGTCCTGTCGTATGCAGGGAAGTCAAAGGAGTATTGGTCAAGACGTTGGCTCCTACTCTGACCAGCTGATTGATGATGCCTGATACATTGGTGGCATTGCCAGGTATCGGATTAGAAGAGAAGACTACGGTATCACCAGGAATGATCTTGATATGACGATGGGTACCGTTGGCGATCCTGGATAAAGCGGCCAAGGCTTCGCCCTGCGAGCCGGTACAGACAATACAGATCTTATCGTTAGGAATAGTATTGATCATCTCAGGAGATACGAAGGCATCCCGGTCGATGTCGATCGTTTTAAGATTTAAAGCGATCTCAACGACATTTTCCATCGAACGTCCAAAGACAGCTACTTTACGGCCGCAGTCAACGGCTGATTTCAAAATCTGTCCCAAGCGATAGACATTGGAAGCGAAAGTCGATACGATCAGACGGCCCGGAGTCTTTTGCGTGATTTCAAAGATCGAGCGGGCTACTTTTCTTTCCGAGATCGAAAAACCTTCAACTTCCGAATTGGTCGAGTCACTCATCAGTAAAGTTACGCCACTGGCTCCGATATAAGCCATCTTCTGATAATCAGAATTAGTACCTACCGGTGTCAGATCGAATTTAAAGTCGCCGGTTTCGACGATCCTTCCGTTTTGAGTATTGATCAAAACACCTAAAGAATCCGGAATTGAGTGAATGGTATTAAAGAAACCGACAGTAAAATATTTAGTGCGGATGCTGGAATTCTCGTTGATCTCAATTATCTTGGTAGAAGCGAGCTTTCTTTTTTCGGAAAGTTTCTTTTCGATCAAAGCTTTCGCAAACTTAGGAGCGTAAATGTCTTTGATCGGGCAGGATTGTAAAAGGAATGGGATGCCTCCGATATGATCCTCATGGCCGTGCGTGATGATCAAAGCCTTGATCTTGTCACGGTTTTTGATCAGATGAGAATAATCCGGTATTACATAATCGATACCTAAAAGGTCATCATCAGGAAACATGACCCCGGCATCGACAATAATTATCTCGTCATCATGTTCGAAACAGTACATGTTTTTGCCGACTTCACCCAGACCTCCTAAGGCATATACTAAAGTATCAGTCTTCAGATCAAAGTTAGGAGCCCCGTAATAAGTCGTCGAAACCATGTGGCGGCTGTTCCTTGTTGTCTTTCTTGTCATTAGTCCTCCTTGTCATTATAAAAAGTATCTTTTATCCTTATTTATAGGATAAACGATTATCGTTATTTAATCAATTCTGAAAGCGTCTTTTTTAATATAAAAGGGATCTTTTTTATTGATGTGATCATAAAACAGGATGCCTTTAAAATGGTCGATCTCATGCTGTAAGACGATAGCGAGATAATCGCTGGCCTTGATGATCACTTCTTTATCCTCTAAAAGATCATAAGCCTTGACTTTGATCCTTCTGGAACGATAGACATAGCCTTCATGTTCGCCCTTGACGCTAAGACATCCTTCACCGCTTCCCAAATAAGCTTCTTCAACGGAATTAGAGATGATCTTGGGATTGACGAGGGCATATTCATAGATCTTCTTGCCTTCGCTGTTTTTGATGATCACAGCGATCATCTTCTTTTTAACACCGATCTGGATCGCCGCTATGCCGACAGCCGGTCTTAGATCTTCTTTTTCAGCTATTTCTTTAATAGTGGAATCATCTACATATTTAAGCAAGGCCAAAAGGGTATCTTTATCTTCTTTGCTTAGCGGCAAAGTGACATCGCTGGATTTCTCTCTGATCAAAGTATCATCATCTTTAATGATCGTTTCGTTGTTAATTTTCATACCGAATTATTATATACTATTTTTAATTATTTGTGTATAAATATGCTAAAATGATTTCATGAGAAAAAAAATAACGAGTGATCGTTTGATAAATATAGTGGTATTGATCCTCTCGGCATTTGGCACACTGATGATCGCCAGTGCCGTCATGGGACAAAGCGATGGCGATACAGGAGTCATCTTGCAGACGATGGCCAGACAAGCCATCTTTCTTGGCGGCGGTTTTTTCTGTCTGTATCTTTTCAGCAAGATAAAGGTCTTCGGTCATCGCCGTCAGTTTTATTTATTTATTTATGTCGCTTTGATCATCGCTTTGATTATTCCCCGTTTTTTAGGCATGGGCAGTTATGGAGCCTATGGCTGGATCAGACTGGGTTTTATCAGTATTCAGCCTTCTGAATTCGCTAAAGTATTTGCGATCGTCTATACTACTTATTTTTTGGCTGATACCAAATATCGTGATGAAAAGGAAGCCAAAAGTGCTTATTTGTTTGTGATGAGCACACTTTTGCTGATGGCCTTGATCATCGTCGGCTGGCAAAAGGATACCGGTTCCGGTCTTATCTTCAGCGGCATATCCTTTTTTCTTTTGATGATCCCTTACAACAAGGCTTACCGCAAGTACCAGCATTATTTAAAGATCGTTCTTTTTTTGATCATCGTGGCTGCCATAGTCGTCATGCTGCCGCAGACCACTTCTTTTTTAGAAAGTTTAAACAGTGACAACTATATCATTTCCCGTTTCTTATCAAGTGCCGATCCGTTCAAATATCAATACGGCATCGGCTATCATCTGATCTTATCATTAGTGGCAAGTGCGACCGGCGGACTTTTTGGCAGCGGTTATGCCTCTTCAATCTATAAGTATATGAATTTCCCCAATACCGATAATGACTTTATTCTGCCGATCATCATTGAAGAGCTAGGTATCTTTGGCTTTTTGTTTATCGTGGCCTGTTATGGCATCATCGCTTACCGCTTATTAAAGTATGCCTTCAATAAAAAAGCTGCATTACGCTCCAAAATGGTCTTGAGCGGCGTGATCTTATATCTTTTGCTGCACTTTATCTTTAATGTCGGCGGGGTATCGGGAATCATTCCTTTAACAGGCGTGCCACTACTTTTGATAAGTTCAGGAGGTTCCAGTACCGTCGCTTTCTTGTGTGCTATCGGCATCGCTCAAAAAGAGATCAAGCTGATCAAATATAAGGAGTCCCAAAACTGATGCGGATCATCGCTGGCAAATACAAAGGCTTGAAATTGCGTTCTTTAGAAGGCAGCGATATTACAAGACCCTCTAAAGACAATCTTAAGGAAGCCCTGTTTTCAAGTTTAGGCAACTATCTTGACGGCTCGTTTCTAGATCTTTTCGGCGGTTCGGGAGCTGTCGGACTTGAAGCTTTATCAAGAGGGGCTAAAGAAGTCGTTATCAACGATCAAAATGCAGCCGCATTTAAGATCATCAAAGATAATGCTTCTAAACTTGCTGAAGAAGCCACCATTATGAATCTTGATTATGTACACTGTTTAAAGGCTTTGAAAGGCTATCACTTTGACCATATCTTTCTAGACCCGCCTTACAGTTTCAACGATTACGATGTGCTTTTTGATAAGCTTTATCAAAATGATCTTTTAAAGGATGAGGGCATCATCATTATTGAGAGTAAAAAAGAACTGGTTTTAAAAGAAGAATATGCCATCTATCGATTATATAAGATGAAAAGATACGGTATTTCTAAACTGAGTTATTATAAAAAAGGAGCAAATTATGACTAAAGCGTTATATCCGGGAACATTTGATCCCATTACCAAAGGTCATATCGATATTATTAAAAGAGCTTCGTCTTTATTTGATGAACTTTATATCGCCATTATGATCAATCCCCGCAAAAAATGTACTTTCAGTGTTGAGGAAAGAGAAGAACTGATCAAAAAATGTGTTTGCGATCTTTCTAACGTCCATGTCGTTTCTGATTCCAATCTAACGGTCAGACTGGCCAAAAAACTTGGCTGTAAGGTTTTGATCAGAGGGATCAGAGCGATTGCCGATTATGAATATGAACTCTCACAAGCCACTTCCAATATGATCCTGGATGACAAGATCGAAACGGTTTTCTTAGTAGCCCGTCCGGAATATTCTTTCTTATCTTCGTCGATCGCTAAAGAGATCGCTGTCTTTGATGGCGACATCTCTAATTTTATTCCTGAAGAGATCGTTGAAGAAGTAACAAAGAAGCTTTATAAATAGTTTTAGAAAGGGTGCTTTTAAGCATTCTTTTATTTTTAGCACTCACGAGCATGTCTTCTGCCTAACTTCATAGAGTGTCGTTAGAACTGTTCAAGCGTATCTGGAGTGTGCGAAATAATGTATTTCTATTGTACGGACATTCGTGTATAATAAAGAAGAAGATATATGAGGAAGGAGTTTTAGTATTATGGCAAAGTCAGCCAATTTATATGCGAGAATAGAACCCGAAATCAAAGAGCAGGCCGAAAAAATCCTCTCTACACTTGGTATTCCTGCTTCTAACGCCATCAATATGTTTTATAAACAGATCATCTTACAGCGAGGACTTCCCTTTGAAGTAAAGATCCCGGACACAACGCCCATAGACATAAGCATGTTGAAAACAGATGAATTGCACAAAGAGTTAGAAAAGGGATATGCGGATATGAAAGCGGGCCACACGAAAGACGCAAAAACTGTTTTTGCAGATATTCGCAAAGATCATGGCTTATGATTTTTACTGTAGTCACATCATTACAGGCTGAAAAAGATCTAAGGGGGATATTTGAGTATATCGCTTTTGAGCTTTTGTCGCCGGAAAATGCAAAAAAGCAGCTGGAACGTCTGGAAAGACAGATACTGAGTTTAAACGAAATGCCAAAACGCTTTCAAAGATATGGAAAAGAGCCATGGCATAGCCGTGGATTGCGTTTTGTTGCAGTAGATAAGTATATCGTGTTTTACATTCCAGACATAGAAGAAAAGGTGGTAACAGTTCTACGTGTCATGTACAGCGGGCGCAACATTGAAAAAGAGCTGAATGTCCATACAAAATAATAGATAATTTCATATTTCATAAAAAAACAGCCACTCCTTTAAAGATCGGCCGTTTTTTCTATACTATAATTTCAGATCCGAGCGAGTGATTGAGTAATGTTTTTGCTGAAATACGGATAAAATCAATCATCTGTATCTATTTGACTGCCTCGCTATAAACATATTTTGGGCAACATCATTTTGATGTGATAAGGGAAGTGTATAACCATTTGAGCGATATAACGAGGGTAGAAAACGAGATAGCAAACTAAGATAGTACGGCAGCAAACTTCCGCCAAAAAGTTAAAAATTAGCACTCAAGGCTTGACAGTGCCAGATGATTATAGTATATTATATTAGCAGTGATAAATAAGGAGTGCTAAAGGAGGTGAGTCAGAATGTTGACATCTCGCAATATCGAGATCTTAAAAGCGATCGTTGAAGAGTTCATCGATACGGCTGAGCCAGTTGGTTCAAAGACTTTGGTTGACAAGTATGACTTGCCGTATTCCAGTGCGACGATCAGAAATGATATGGCTACTCTGGAATCGCTTGGCTATCTGGAAAAACCGCATACTTCCGCCGGCAGGGTGCCTTCCAATAAAGGTTATCAGTTTTATTGCGAATATCTTGTCGATAAAGAAGAAGACGAAGAGATCAAGTATGCTCTTTCCAATATCTTCGCCAAAGAGTCGATGAACATTGAAGATGCGATCAAAGAAAGCTGCAACATTATTTCGGATATGACTAATCTGACAGCGGCAGTTTTAGGACCGGATGCTTCCGAACAAAGGCTTGAACACATCAAATTGTTTCCGATCGATCATAAAACGGCTGTCGGAGTCTTTATCACCAATATCGGTCATACAGAAAACAAAGTCTTTAATTTTAAAGAAGACGTATCTTTGGAAGATATCCAGAACTGTACCGATATTTTAAACGATCGTCTGAAAGGCACGAAGGTCAGCGGTTTAAAGGATAAGTTAGAAGCGATCAAACCGATCCTAAACAAGACGGTCAAAAGACATGAAATGCTCTTTAACGCCTTTTATGGAGCATTCGTTAAATTTGCGACGGAAACCATTTACTTCCGTGGCAAATCCAATATTATGTATCAACCGGAATTCTCCGATGTGGAAAAGTTAAAGGAGTTTATGAAAGTTATTGATAATTCCAAACTGTTCCGCCAGCTGATCGATCCCCAAAGCGATGACGGCAACAAACTGGCACTTAAGACCAAGTCCGGTTCGGAATTAGTCTGGTTGGATGATATTGCGGTGGTTTCTTCAGATATTAAAGTCAGCGAGAATGAAAGTGCCAAACTGATGGTCGTCGGTCCTAACCGGATGCAATATGACAGGGTACTAAGCTTGTTAGATTTTATCAGCGAAGAGATCGCCAAGATATATAAATAGAGGGTGAGAAAATGAAAGAAAAAGAGAAAAAACAGAAAGAAAAGGCTTCAAAAGAGGAAGTTATCAATCCTTTGGAAGAAGAGATCAAGAAGCTGGAAGATGAAGTCGCCAGATTGAAAAATGATTACGCCCGGGCTTATGCCGATACGGAAAATACCCGCAAGCGTTTGATCCAGGAAGCTGAAACCAACAAGAAATATCGTATTCAAAGCTTTGCTTTAGAGATCTTGCCGGTTTTGGATAATCTTGAAAGAGCCCTGATGCAAAAGACGACTACTGAAGAAAGCGCCAACTTTAAAAAAGGTCTGGAAATGATCTATACTCAGCTCGTTACAGCACTTAAAAACGAGGGTGTAGAAGAAATAGATGTATTGAATAAACCTTATGATGCCGCTAATGCCCAGGCGATCATGGTCGAGAAGAAAGAAGGAGTTGAACCTAATATCGTTATTGAAGTATTGCAGAAAGGTTATAAACTCAAAGACAGGATCTTAAGGGCCGGCATGGTCAAGGTAAGCGAATAGGAGGATGATTGAAATGAGTAAAATTATAGGTATTGATTTAGGTACTACCAACAGCTGTGTAGCTGTAATGGAAGGCAATGAAGTTAAAGTTATCACTAACCCTGAAGGAAACCGTACGACACCTTCTGTCGTATCTTTCAAAAACGGGGAAAGGATCGTCGGTGATGCTGCTAAAAGACAGGTCATCACCAATAAGAATTCTGTTATTTCCATCAAAAGAAAGATGGGTACAAGTGAAAAGGTAGAGCTTGAAGGCAAGTTATATACGCCAGAAGAGATTTCGGCCATGATCTTGTCCTACATGAAGTCTTATGCTGAAAGTTATTTAGGCGAAAAGGTCGATAAAGCTGTTATCACTGTGCCAGCCTACTTTAACGATGCTCAAAGACAGGCTACTAAAGATGCCGGCAAGATCGCTGGCTTGGAAGTTGAACGTATCATCAACGAACCGACAGCGGCTGCTTTGGCTTTCGGTATCGACAAGCTCAACAAAGAACAGAAAGTATTGGTCTTTGACTTAGGCGGCGGTACGTTTGATGTTTCGATCCTTGATCTGGCTGACGGTACTTTTGAAGTATTGGCTACATCCGGCGATAACCATTTAGGCGGCGATGACTTTGATAATGTGATCGTTGACTGGATGGCTGATGAATTCAAAAAACAGTACGGCATTGATTTAAAAGCTGACCGTATGGCTTTACAGAGAATGAAAGAAGCTGCCGAGAAGGCTAAGAAAGATCTGAGTTCCATGGTTCAGACCCAGATCAGTCTGCCATTCATCTCTGCCAACGCTTCTGGACCTTTACACTTTGAAACAACGATCACAAGAGCACAATTCGACAAGATGACAAAATTCTTGGTCGATAGAACGATCAAACCGGTCAAACAGGCATTAAATGACGCTAATCTAAGTGCCAGCGATATTGATCAGGTCTTGTTGGTGGGCGGATCGACACGTATCCCGGCCGTTCAGGAAGCTGTCAAGAACGAACTTGGCAAAGAACCTAACAAGTCAGTCAATCCGGATGAAGTCGTAGCGATGGGTGCTGCTATTCAGGGTGGCGTTATCGCCGGCGATGTCAAGGACGTCTTGCTTCTTGATGTTACACCTTTAAGTTTAGGTATTGAAACATTAGGCGGCGTTATGACTGTTCTTATTCCAAGAAATACTACTATCCCGACTTCTAAGTCACAGATCTTCTCAACTGCTGCCGATAACCAGCCGGCTGTTGATATCCATGTCTTACAGGGTGAAAGACCGATGGCTGCCGATAATAAGACACTCGGCAACTTCCAGCTTACCGGTATTGCACCAGCCAGACGTGGTGTACCGCAGATCGAAGTTAAATTTGACATCGATGTCAACGGTATCGTCCATGTTTCGGCTTTGGATAAAGGCACTAACAAGAAACAGGAGATCACTATCAGCGGTTCCAGCGGTCTAAGCGATGCCGAAATCGAAAAGATGGTCAAAGAAGCTGAAGAACACAAGGCTGAAGATGATAAACGTAAAGAAGAGATCGAACTTAAGAATAAGGCTGAAAGCTTTATCGCTCAGATCGATGAAACTTTAAACAACAAGGATGCCAAGGTATCTGATGAACAAAGAAAAGAAGTTGAAAAATTAAAAGATGAACTTCAAAAAGCTATCGATGCCAATGATTATGCTACTTTGAAAACTAAACTTGACGAGCTAGAGAAAGCTGCTCAAGCAATGGCTGAAGCTATGTATCGCTCACAAAATGCTGATCCGAATGCCGCTTCGCAAACCAGCGAGTCAAACGGCAATAGCGATGACAACGTGGTCGATGCCGATTTTAAACCAAAAGATTGATCATAAACCCCTGCTATGGGGTTTATGAAATTAAACGAGGATAACTAGATATGGCAAAAAGAGATTATTATGAAGTTCTGGGGCTTTCCAAGGGTGCCAGCGAGGATGAGATCAAGAAGGCTTACCGCAAGTTAGCCAAGAAATATCATCCTGATGTCAATAAAGAACCTGGCGCCGAAGAAAAGTTCAAGGAAATAAACGAAGCTTACGAAGTTTTATCAGATGCTCAAAAGAAAGCGGCTTATGACCGATATGGCTTTGCCGGCACTGATCCTAACAGCGGCTTTAATGCCGGAGGTTTCAGCGGTTTTGGCGGCTTTGGCGGCATGGATGATCTCAACGACATCTTCTCAAGCTTTATGGGCGGCGGCTTTGGCGGTTTTGGCGGTTTTGGATCAAGCCGTACAAGCAGCCGCAATCAATCCGTCAAGGGTGAAAATCGTTATATGTCTTTAAATATCGATTTCTTGGATGCGATCCATGGCGTGGAAAGAGTTATAAACGTCGATGTGGATAAGCGTTGTGAAAGATGTCATGGCACTGGAGCATACAGTGACAGCGATGTCAGGACTTGTCCGACATGTCATGGCTCAGGCAGAGTGACAAGAAGTGCCAGAACGGCCTTTGGCATGATGCAGCAGGTCGTTGAATGTCCGGATTGTCATGGCACGGGCAAGATCATCGATAAGAAATGTCCGGATTGCAATGGTGAAGGGTATGTTCACAAAAGGGAAGAAGTGGAGATCAAGATCCCATCGGGAATTCAAAGCGGACAGCAGGTCAGAGTAGCCGGTTATGGCGAAAGAGGCTATAACGGCGGACCTAACGGTGATTTATATATCGAGATCAATGTCATGCCGCATAAATACTTTACTCGTGATGGCAATAACATCTATATCAAAGTTCCGATCTCTTCACTTGATGCGACTTTAGGCTGTAAAGTTGATGTTCCGACTGTTTATGGCGATGTTGAACTGAATATCCCAGCCGGTACCCAGCCGAATCAGCAGTTCCGCTTAAAGGGTTACGGCTGCAAGGATCTAAGAAGCAGCCGGGTCGGCGATCAGTTTGTCGAGATCGAAGTTACAATACCTAAAAAGCTCTCTAAAGAAGAAAGAGATCTTTATAATCAGTTAGCTAACCGTACTGAGAAGAAAGAATCGGTATTTGAAAAATTTAAGCGCAATTTTAAGTAAGGGGTCACCCTTACTTAAAAAAGCCTGTTCATTAGCACTTTAGGACTAAGAGTGCCAAGGAGGTCATGATGAATTTAGAAACGATGACAAATAAACTGGAAGAAATATTTATCAAAGCGATAGGGATGGCTAAGGAAGCCAATAATCCGGAGCTTTGCAGCGAACATCTCTTCAAAGCTTTTTTAGATGATGAAGATATCGTTGCCTTTTTGGAATGCGAAAAGGAT
Organism: uncultured Erysipelotrichaceae bacterium; assembly: GCA_944326825.1. Classification (GTDB taxonomy): domain Bacteria; phylum Bacillota_I; class Bacilli_A; order Erysipelotrichales; family Erysipelotrichaceae; genus JAHHTG01. Next base: position 10,022 of record CALVFL010000028.1, on the reverse strand, counting down.
CTGCAGACTCTTAACAAATTGATCGATGATCACTTGTCTAGGCTTCCCAAGACCTCAAATGACAATATCGTTTTGAATCACTATGTAAATGATGCCTACAACAAGGCTTTGAAATATCAAAAGGAAAAGGGTGACGAATATCTTTCCGCTTTCCTTTTTCTGATCGCTCTTTTAGATAACGGTTCACTGATCGCCAGTGAGTTGAATAAATATCTAAAGATCGATAAAGATGCTCTAATAAGTAAAGAAAAGAAGAATCGGGGTGAAAAACAGATGAATGACAGATCAGCAGAAAACAATTTAAACGCTTTAAAGAAATATGGCAGAAACCTGGTCGATGATGTCAAGGCCGGCAAGATCGATCCGGTCATCGGCCGAGATGAAGAGATCAGAAGGGTCACACAGATCCTTTCCCGCAAGACCAAAAACAATCCGGTCCTGATTGGTGAGCCGGGCGTTGGTAAAACGGCCATCGTTGAAGGTCTAGCCTGGCGGATCATGAACGGTGATGTGCCGCTCACTTTAAAAGATAAAGAATTGATCGAGCTTGACATGGGAGCTTTGATCGCCGGTGCTAAATACCGGGGTGAATTCGAGGAACGTTTGAAAGCTGTTTTGAAAGAAGTCAAAGATAAAAACGGCGGCGTCATCTTATTTATTGATGAGATCCATAATCTCGTCGGAGCCGGCAAAAGCGAGGGAGCCATGGATGCGGCCAATCTTTTAAAGCCGATGTTAGCCAGAGGCGAGCTTAGATGTATCGGTTCTACTACCTTCAATGAGTATCGGGAATACATCGAAAAAGATAAGGCTTTAGAAAGACGTTTCCAAAAGATCATCGTCGCTGAACCGACAGTCGAAGAAACGATCTCGATCTTAAGAGGTCTGAAAGACCGTTTTGAAACACATCATGGCGTCAAGATCAAAGATGAAGCGATCATTGCCGCTGCCACTTTGTCAAATCGCTATATCACTGATCGTTTCCTGCCTGATAAAGCCATCGACCTCATCGATGAGGCGTGTGCTTCCATCAGAGTAGAAATGGATTCAATGCCTCAAGAACTGGATGAACTTATCCGTAAGATCCGTCAGTTAGAGATCGAAGAGATCTCGCTTAAAAAGGATAATGACGAAAAGTCATTAAAGAGGATGAGTGAACTTAAAAAAGAACTCGACGAGCTTAAGAAACATAAAGATGAATTATATTCCAAGTGGTCTTTTGAAAAGAATAAGCTGGAAGAAAGCAAGAAAGTCAAAGAAGAGCTGGAAAAGGCCAAGTTAGACTTTACTGCTGCCCAAAACAATGCCGAATACGAAAGGGCTGCCAAACTGCAGTATGATACGATCCCTAATCTGAATAAACGTTTAGCAATGTTAGAAAGCGAAACTAAAGACAAGATGATCAAGGAAGTGGTCGATGAAGATTCTATTGCCGAAGTAGTCGCTAAATGGACACATATCGAAGTTACTAAACTGATGTCTTCCGAAAGAGAAAAACTGCTGCATCTTAAAGATGTCTTAAAGAAACGGGTCATGGGTCAGGATGAAGCATTGGAACTGGTCAGTGATGCCATCCTTCGCTCTAAAGCCCATATCCAGGATATAAACCGTCCGATCGGCTCTTTCATGTTTTTAGGACCAACAGGCGTAGGCAAGACAGAAGTAGCCAAAGCCTTGGCCGAACAGCTTTTTGATGATGAAAACAAGATCGTCAGGATCGATATGTCTGAGTATATGGAAAAATTCAGCGTATCCCGTCTGATCGGTGCTCCGCCAGGTTATGTCGGCTATGAAGAGGGCGGTCAATTGACTGAAGCTGTCCGCCGTCAGCCGTATTCGATCGTCTTGTTAGATGAAATCGAAAAAGCCCATCCGGATGTCTTCAATATCCTCTTGCAGATCCTTGATGACGGCAGGATCACTGATTCCAAAGGTGTTACTGTCGATTTCAAGAATACGATCATCATCATGACTTCCAATTTAGGCAGCGAGTATGCTTTTGAAAGCGATAAGACTAAAAAAGAAAAAGAGTATGATACGCTTATCAAAAACTACTTTAAACCGGAATTCATCAACCGTATCGATGAGATCATCATCTTTAATCCGCTTGATCAAAACGTCATCAAGGATATCGCTCTTAAATTTATCGCTGAACTTAAAAAGCGAATGGCGGAAAATGATATTGAATTAAAGATCAGCGATGAAGCTTTAAACAATATCGCTGTGGCCGGTTATGATCTGGAATTTGGTGCAAGACCGATGAAAAGACATATCCAAAGAGCCATTGAATCCAAACTGGCCAAGACCATCATCGCCAATCCTGATGCCAAAGAGATCCTCATCGATTTCAAGGATAATGATTATCAGATAATGGTAAATAAAAGACTGTGATCTTAAAGACTTGTGAGAAATAATTTCTTGCAGGTCTTTTATTATGTTAGAATAAGATAGTAACTAAAGGGGGTTATGATTTATGGAATACGTAATTATTGCGATAGTTGCTGTTGTCGTGATAGCAGTTATTTGGGTCATCTCCACTTCCAACAAGTTCAAACGTCTTGAGATCAAGATCGATGAAGCTTTATCAGGAATTGAAGTAGCTTTGGAAAAGCGTTATGATATGCTGACTAAACTGCTTGATGTCACTAAAGGTTATGCTAAACATGAAACAGAAACTTTTGAAAAAGTGATCAATTTAAGAAAAGGCATGTCTTTAAAAGATCTGAGCGATTCTGATAAACAGATGAACAATATGACAAGCGGCCTTTTGGCTTTGGCTGAAGGTTATCCGGAACTTAAATCTTCAGAAGTCTTTGTTGAACTGCAAAAAGGCATCCGTGATGCTGAAGAACATTTACAGGCAGCCAGAAGGGTCTATAATGCCAATGTAACAGCTTATAATACGGCTATCGCTATGTTCCCGGCCAGTCTTTTAGCAGGCGGCAGAACAGCTGAAGAATTCTACGAAGCCGAAGAGTATAAGCATGAAGATGTTAAGATGCAGTTTTAATCATGAATGATCTCAATAAAATAATCGCTGATGCCAAACGCAATCAGATCATCAGTGTCATTCTTATCGTTGCCGGAATCTTTCTTACGCTCTTTTTGAGTTTTATCGGAGTAGTTTTAGCTGTTATCGGCAGCATTATCCTGGCTAAGACCAGAAATGATCTTAAAAACAAAGTCGGCAACAAGATCGCTTATGATGTTCTTGGCAAGTATATCGAAGATCTGAACTATGAACCAAACGGTTCCTTTGAAGAAAACATCTTTGACAGGGTAGAGATGGATTTTCCGCATTATGACCGTTTGACTACCAACGATTATATCAGCGGTCGCTATCATGATCTGGATTTAAGGATGTGTGATCTCTTGCTGCAGCAGCGTCAGGTCCACAGTGATGGCAAACATACCCGGACGACCTATGTAACGGTATTTCAGGGTCCGTTTATAGAGGTAGCTTACGATAAGACAGTCCAAAGTCCAGTCACTCTTTCACCTAAAGGTTTCTCGCTTTTTAACAGTTCCATCGAAACGGAAAGCGAAGAATTCAATAAGCACTTTGAGATCAACTGTGCTTCTGAACATGATGCTTTCTATATCCTGACTCCGCAAATGATGGAAAGGATCGAAAGAGTACATGATCTGGCTGAATATGACCTTTATATCAATTTCAATAAAGATCATCTCTATATCGGTGTCAACAATCACAACAATTCCTTTGAACTTGGCATGTTTGAAAATAATGCCGAAGCGATCCAGAGTGAATTTGAAGATGATCTTAAATATCTTTTAAACATCATCGATGAGCTGATGGCCGGTTTTGAATGATGATAAAAATACCGTAACAGACAGACATTACGGTATTTTTTTATTCAAACTCGCTTTTGGCATAAATCACTTTGCCCAAGATCTCTATCGGCAGTTCCTTGACTTCTTTTTGGGTAAAGTAGCGGTTTTCTACGGCGGGATTGGCTGCTTCTAAAATCAAGAGATCAGGTTTATAGATCACTCTTTTGATCGTTACTTCATCGCCCACTCTTACTACTGCAATCGCTCCTGAGCGGACTTCCTTCACGCTTTTGACAAAGAGCAGATCGCCGTCATGAATATGAGCCAGTTCCATCGAATCACCCTTGACTCTTAAAAAGTAGTCGCCTTTTTTATCATCGCTGGTATTGACTTCGATGTAGCCTTCGATATTATTCTCTAAATACATATCATAGCCCGCTTTAGCATAACCAAGAAGCGGTTTTTTATATAACGGCCCTTTATTTGATAATAACTGATCGATGTCGTTGCCTAAAATATCGCTTAATCTTTTCTTGGTTTCACTTTGTAGACTGTTAATGTCGCCGCTTAGCCAGCGTCCGACAGTCGATTTGGAAACATTTAATAGTTTAGCGATGTTTTCATTGTTCAAACCGGTCTTTTGTTTGTAATCTTTGATGACATCCTTCAACAACATACCTAAATTGTACCTTTTTAAAACAATTTATGCAATTATTTCGAGTCATTTAAAGTATTTATTATTTATAAGTTGCATAAAAGTTGCATAATTTATTGAAATGGCACTTACGATAAGTTACAATATCTTTACAGGTGATGAAGATGTATCTATGTATCGATCTAAAATCTTTTTATGCTTCCGTAGAATGTGTGGAAAGGGGACTTGATCCTTTTAAAGTCAATTTAGCTGTAACGGATGCCAGCAGAGGGCAGGGAGCCATTACTTTAGCGATAAGTCCGCACATGAAAAACTTAGGGGTCAAAAACCGCTGCCGGGTCTTTGAGATTCCCAAAAATATCGAATATATCAAAGCCAAGCCCAGAATGCGTCTATATATGGATTATTCAAGACGCATCTATCAGATCCTTTTAAAGTATGTCTGTAAAGATGATGTCTATGTCTATTCGATCGATGAATCATTCCTTGATGTAACGCCCTATCTCAAGCTTTACAAGAAAACTCCCAAAGAGATCGCTTTGATGATCACTCAAGATATTTTTGATTCGACCGGCATAACAGCGACAGTCGGTATCGGCACCAATATCTTTTTAGCGAAAGTAGCCTTAGACATCATGGCTAAAAGGGTAAAGGACAATATCGGCTATCTTGATGAAGAACTCTTTAAAAAAGTGATGTGGCATCATAAACCGCTGACTGATTTCTGGATGATCGGCAAGGGAACACAAAAAAGATTACATAAATTAGGCCTTTATGATCTGAAAGCTGTCGCTTCTTGTGACGAGAAGATCTTGTATAAGACCTTTGGCATAAATGCTGCCTATATCATCGATCATGCCAGGGGAATAGATGATACTAAAATAGCCGATATTAAAAATTATCATCCTAAAAGTACCTCTCATCATAATTCTCAGATCCTTTTTGAAGATTATGATTATGAAGATGCCTATCTCATCTTAAAAGAAATGGTTGAAAACAACGTCCTCTATTTAAGCAAAGAGGGATTAGTCAGCGGTCATATCAGTTTATCTGTCCGCTATTCCAAAGATGTCATCAAAGCCACTCACTCATCGCATAAGATAACTTCTGTGACAAACTCTTATCATGTCCTTATGAAAGAGTTTACTTATCTTTATCAAAAATATGTCGATCGTCACCACCCGATCAGACAGATCGCCATTTCCTTTGATGAACTCAAAGATGAAAGGGCTGAATGTTATGACCTTTTCAGTAACGAAGAAGAAGCCTTAAAAGATAAACTGGTACAAAAGAGTCTTGTCAAGATCAAGGATCGATATGGTAAAAATGCTGTCTTTAAAGGGATGAATCTTTTGGATAAAGCGACTGGTATCGCCCGCAATAAAATGGTAGGAGGTCACAATGGCTAATTCTCATATTTATAAGGCTTTTGATGCCTTAAGCGGTTTCAGGGAACTTTTAAAAGATGAAGAGATCACCAAAGAGAAAAGACATCTGCTTTCTGAAGATGATGCCTACGCCCTCAATAGCGATCTCTCGCTTTTAAAAAAGGGGCAAAGCGTCAAGATCAGATACTATGCCAAAGACCGGTATATAGAAGTATCCGGCAAGATCAATCTGCTCGATATTACCTGTAAGTATTTGAAAATAGATAAGCAGATCATTGCATTTAAAGATATAATCAAGATAGAGATAAGCGAGGAATAAAGTATGTACGAGATAAAATGTCCTAATTGCCAGACGGTCTTTAAAGTTGATGAAAACAGTTATAACGAGATCGTCAGACAAGTCAGAAATAAAGAGTTTGAAAAAGAACTGTCCGATCAAAAACGCTTGTTCGAGGCACAAAAAGAGCTGGCTTTAAATGATCTTAAAGCTAAAAGCGACCAGAAGATCATGGAGTTAAACAGCAGACTGAAAGAACTAAAAGAAAGTGAAGATCTGAAGATCAGCAACGCTTTGAATGCTAAAGAAAAAGAACTGCTCGTCAAAAAGAGTGAACTTGATCTTTTAAAAGCAGAACACGCCAAAGAGTTAAGTGCTTTGCGCTCTTCTTTTGAAAATGATCAGATCAGATTAGAAAATGAATTAAAGAACGCTCAAAACGATAAAGCTTTAAGCGAAAAGAGCCTTAAAGAAGAATATGAATTCAAACTGAAACAGAAAGACGATCTGATCGATTACTATAAAGATCTGAAACTTAAACTTTCAACCAAGATGATCGGCGAGAGTTTAGAGAAGTATTGCGAGAATGAATTTAATAAACTAAGGGCTACCGGTTTTCAAAATGCTTACTTTGAAAAGGACAATGATGCTAAAAGCGGTTCTAAGGGCGATTATATCTATCGGGAATATGATGAAAGAGGCGATGAGATCCTTTCGATCATGTTTGAGATGAAGAATGAAAACGATATGACGGCTACCAAGCATAAAAACGAAGACTTTTTTAAAGAACTTGATAAAGACCGCAACGAAAAGAAGTGTGAATATGCGATCTTAGTCAGTTTATTAGAGGCGGAAAGTGATCTATATAACTCTGGCATCGTTGATGTGTCTTACCGTTATCCCAAGATGTATGTGATCAGGCCGCAGTTCTTCATCCCAATCATATCTATCTTAAAAAATGCCGCTATGCGCTCGCTTGATTACCGCAAAGAACTGGCCCTCATAAAAGAACAAAATATCGATATAACCCACTTTGAAGAAAACATGAATACTTTTAAAGAGGGTTTCAGCCGCAATTATAACTTGGCATCAAAAAAATTCTCGGAGGCCATCGAAGAGATCGATAAGACGATCACACATTTAGAAAAGATCAAAAAAGCTCTGCTTTCTTCAGAAAACAATCTTCGTTTAGCCAATAATAAAGTTGAAGATCTGAGCATCAAGAAACTTACTCATAAGAATCCGACGATGAAAGCGATGTTTGATGAATTGAAGAAACAAGGTCAATAAAAAATCTCTTGGCTTAAACCAAGAGATTTTTATCAGATGAGATCATGAGTGATAATGTTGTTTTCACGGTCGGGTCCGACAGATATTAAAGAGATGCGGGTATTGGTAAATTCTTCGATGAACTCGATATATTTCTTGCAGTTAACCGGCAATTCATCATAGCTTCTGATCTTAGCAATATCTTCTTGCCAGCCGTCAAAGTATTTATAGACCGGTTTTAATCTTTCACAGGCAGCGATCGTTGAAGGGATGGTATCGATCATCTTTCCATCAAGCATATAACCGACACAGACCGGTATCTTCTCAAAATCGCTCAAAACATCGATCTTGGTCAAGACCAGATCGCTAAGACCGTTGATCTCGCAAGCCTGTCTGACAACGATAAGATCAAGCCAGCCGCATCTTCTGGGACGGCCGGTCGTGGCTCCGTATTCGCCGCCGGCTTCTCTTAACTTGTCGCCATCAGCATTTAACTGTTCGCAAGTGAAAGGTCCTTCGCCGACTCTTGTCGAATAGGCTTTAACGACACCGATGATGTTGTTAAGATATTTAGGTGCTACACCAACCCCAGTGATCACACCGCCGCTGGTTGGCGATGAAGAAGTGACATAAGGATATGAGCCATAGTTGATGTCTAACATATTGGCTTGCGCCCCTTCAAACAAGACCTGTTTATTATCAGCCAAAGCTTTGTTGATAAGAGCAGTGGCATCGATGATCATCGGTTCTAAAGCTTCTTTGATCTTTAAGAATTCATTGGCCAGCTCATCAAAATCAAACGGTCTTTCGCCATATACTTTGGTGATGATCTCATTTTTGATGCTTAAAGCCTGAGCCAGTCTTTCTTTAAAGTAATCATAGTCTTTTAAATCACCGACTCTAAGTCCGATCCTTGTGTATTTATCAGCATAACAAGGCCCGATACCTCTTTTGGTAGTACCGATCTTATGATTGCCTAACTTGCTTTCTTCTAGGGCATCTAATTTAATATGATAAGGCATGATCAGATGAGCACGATCAGAGATCCTTAAATGATCGACTTCTAAACCGTTTTTCTTTAATAAAGCTATCTCTTCTAACAAGACATAAGGATCGACCACTACCCCCGGTCCGATCACACATAAAGCATTCTTAGAAAGGATGCCGGAAGGGAGTAAATGTAAAATGGTCTTTTTGCCATTGACTACGACGGTATGTCCGGCATTGTTTCCGCCTTGGAAACGGACGACATAATCCATCTTGGAAGCTAAGACATCAACGATCTTGCCTTTTCCTTCATCTCCCCATTGGGTTCCTACGACAACATATCCACTCATACTTAATATCTCCTTTAATTCCATGAATTATTATAACCTATCAAAACTATAATGTGTTATATAAATTATCTTATTAGAAATGTGTTATTATCTTAAAGGAGGATTTTCAAATGGCAGAAAACACATGTAATCACGAATGCAGCGGTTGTGCTCAAAACTGCTCACAAAATACTATTCAGAAAAAAGAACCTTTGCCAAGCACTCATATCAAAAAGATCATCGGTGTTTTAAGCGGCAAGGGCGGAGTCGGCAAGTCGATGGTATCTTCGCTTTTAGCGGTATCTTTGGCTAAAAAAGGTTATAAAGTCGGTATCATGGATGCCGATATCACAGGGCCAAGCATCCCCAGGATGTTTGATCTAAAAGGAGAAGCTTATGGCGATGAAAACGGTATTTTTCCTTTATTAAGCGAGAAATATCAGATCAAGATCGTATCGGTAAATATGATGTTAGAAAGTGAAGATACGCCTGTCTTATGGCGTGGTCCGATCGTTTCGGGCATGGTTGATCAGTTTTATACCGATGTCTATTGGGGTGATCTTGATTATCTCATCATCGATATGCCCCCTGGTACCAGCGATGTGGCTTTATCAGTACTTCAAGATCTGCCAGTCGATGGTCTAGTGATGGTTACCAGTGCTTCTAAACTGATTTCTATGGTCGTATCTAAAGCAGTCGTCATGGCTCAAAAGACTAATTCCAACATCATCGGACTTGTTGAAAATATGTCTTATGTAAAATGTCCTGAGTGTCATGCTGCGATCGAGATCTATAAAGACAGTGAAACAGCTAAAATGGCAGCTAAGTATGGTTTAGATGTCTTAGGCAGGATCCCGTTAGATATAGAACTTTCTAATCTTTCTGATTCAGGAAGGATCGAAGATTATGACTTCGATTATATCGATGATCTCTTAAAAAAAGTAGAAACCCTTTAATTGATATAAGAAGATGGTCTTAGCTGATCATCTTTTTTTATTTTCACACCCTCTTTCCATCATTAAAAGCCTTGAATATATATATATATATAACCTGTCTTTAGGGTACAAGATTAAAAAATGGTGCTAAACCTCAAGGATTCAGAACCTGAAGTTTAGCACTTTTTGTATGTCTCTACTTGTCAGTATTAAATGATCAAGAGGAAGTGAATAAGTTTTAGAAAGCTCGGTTGCAATTCTGCTTGATGTCGAAACATTTATATATCTGCCATCTGCTTCTACTACTTTGAAGTTTTTTATAAAGTTAATGATCTCATTTGTCGAATAATTGCCTTCAAGATGTTTAAACTGTAATAGTCTTTCTAAAAG